>JAESQE010000540.1 GCA_016765335.1 Planctomycetaceae bacterium | reverse complement strand
GCATGATTGATCTCGACTTGCTGATTTTTGTGGTAAAAAACCAGATGAGACAGTCATGCCCTGTTTTATTCAAGCGAGTAATGTTTGCAAAACGTCACCAGGCAAAACACGCATTAACCGGATGAACCAGTATTAAGAACTTATCGAACAAGAAAAAAGAGCTGGTCCACAATTATGGATCAGCTCTTTTTTTATGAAGCCTGCAACTCGCGAACAAATACGCGAATGCGTATTACTTTTCGATACGATACAAGTGGGTTGTTGTCCTCAAGAACAATGCGTCTCCCTGCACTGCTGGCGAAGCCTTGCAGCCCGCGTCCAGCTTATTCTCTGCAACAATATTCAGCTCATTGCCCGGCTTGACGACCGTTGTGCTACCCTCTTCATTGAAGAAATAAATATGACCTGAAGCAAACAGCGAAGAAGCTGAGTATTTGCCCTGGAATCGTTCCTGCCAAATCTGTTCGCCAGTCATTGCGTCCAAAGAGATGCCGATTCCAATATCGTTCACAAAGTACAACTCTGTTCCAATCAGCATCAGAGAAGGTTTTTTCGGAATCTGCCTGTCGGAATGCCAGGCAATATGAGATTCAGTGACATCACCAGTCCCATCATATTTTATTGCCAGAAGCCGGGATTTCATAAAGCTGGTACAAACATAAACCAATCCGTTTCCAATGACGGGCTTGGGAACAGTCGAGAACCCCAGCATCCCATAAGAAGCTTTCCAAAGTTCTTTTCCTGTTGCAGGATCGTATCCGTAAACCCAGTCAGCTGCTGGAGAAATCAGCAAATCTTTTCCATTCACATTCGTGATGACTGGAGTGCAATACGCTTTTTGTGTTTCTGGATTTTCATGCATTACTCCCGAGCGTTTCGTATTCCACGCAACGGTACCATCCCCTTTTCGAAACGCTGCAATAAATTGTTGATCGATCCCATCGAAATGCACAACGACCAAGTCCTTCCACAGCACCGGAGATGCTCCGGGACCATTTGAATGGTTAATTTTAAATTCCTGACTCTTCCAGGCAATCTTTCCCTGGTCGGTATCAATACAGCAGATGCCATATTCACCAAAGTGACAATAAATTCTGCCCTTCTCAATCACAGGTGTCGGCGAAGCGTAACTGTTTGTTGCGTGCTTAGGACTGGTCCGCTTGATATCAAAGCAATCAATTTCGTGAAGTATATTTCCAGATTGAACATCGAACGCAATCGCCTTGAGAGTCATCTGCCCACCAAGCTTCGGGGCTTCAGGGTCAGCTTCTAACTCTGCAAGCTGAGCCTCTTCCTGCTCTGGGGTCAGCTCTGCAACAACGGCAGTAGTCAGCCATATTTTATTGCCCGAAATTACAGGCGATGAAAACCCTTCGCCAATAACCGGAATCTTCCAAGTGATATTCTCGGTTTCAGACCAGGTCAAAGGAATATTTGATTGCGGAGCGTGACCATTCCCCAACGGACCACGAAACTGAGGCCAGGCTTCTTCACTTAGAAGCTGGGAACTTGAGGCAACAAGTACAACCACACAGTGAATCCATGTTCGGAAAAATCCAGCAGAAAAAGCCATCGTTCAATTCCTTCATTCAATTACAGAAAAATTCTTAACTGATCCTATTACTCATACATAAAAAATTCAATGAATCACCAAGAATACCTAGGAGTGTATCCATAAAAACACCTCCAATGACAGATATGCACAAAAAGAATGCAACTGACAAGATGGCTGCCACTATTACGTGCACCTGAATAGAGAATCTTAAATTGTATTTTGTATGTAATTCATCAATTGACAACAACACTCTGTTCAAAAACAGAGTAACGCCTATAATTCATGCATGTGCTCGAAGTATTTTCTCCCATATGAAATTGAGTAAGAAAGTGGTTCGCCAAAGGAAATTGATGACGAATTCTTCAGAAGACAAGACAGCGACTCTGAAAGGCATTATTGGATGTAGTGCTGCGATGCAGGAGGTTTATCGCACAACTCGGCTGTGTGCTCGCAGTTCTGCAACCGTACTATTAATGGGAGAAACGGGAACAGGAAAAGAGTTGATTGCTCGGGCTGTTCACGAAAACTCACCGCGAGGCAGTGGACCTTACATTCGAGTGAACTGTGGCGCCTTGAATGAAAGCCTGCTCGAAAGTGAACTTTTTGGTCACGTCAAAGGGGCATTCACATCTGCGTTTGAAAATCGTACCGGACGTTTCGAAGCTGCCCACGGGGGCACCATTTTTCTGGACGAAATTAACTCGATGAGTTTCCCGTTACAGGTGAAATTGCTCCGCGTTTTACAAGAACAGGAATTCGAACGCGTTGGCGACACACGTACCATATCTGTTGATACACGCATTGTCGCTGCAACGAATCGCGAACTACTTGAAGAAGTCGAAAACGATAACTTTCGAGAAGACCTGTATTATCGACTCAATGTCTTACCGATTTTTCTGCCTCCACTGCGTGACCGGGTTGATGATATTGATTTACTCGTCAATCATTTCATTGATAAATACGCCACCGAAAACGAATGCGATCCTCTGAAAGTGCCTGCTGAAACAATGCAGATTCTGCGAGGATACAGCTGGCCGGGTAATGTTCGCGAACTGGAAAACTATGTCGAGCGAGCTGTCGTTTTATCAACTTCAGGTGTCTTCACTCCAGAGTTACTGCCGCCACACGTTCGAGGTCTTGCTCCGGTTCGGCTGGGGATTCGTAATAAAAAAGACCTGGAAACTCTTTGCGAAGAACTTGTCGCGATGGGCATCATGCAATCCACAACCGATGACGCAGACCTGTACCAAAAGGTCGTCTCTTTAGTAGAACGGCAACTCATCTTACAGACTCTTAAAAGTTGCCAGGGTGTGCAAACAAAAACCGCAACACGTCTGGGAATCAATCGAAACACTCTGCACAAAAAAATTGAGGAATACGGACTCAACGAGGATGTCCGTTAACCATGAATGCATCAACTCCCGAGATCATCTTAGCTAGCTCTTCAATTTATCGTCAGCGATTATTGCACCAAATCGGACTTGAATTCCGAACCGTCTCTCCCGATGTAGACGAAGCCCCGCTACAACAGAACCAGCAATTGACACCGAAGCAAATCGCTGAGCAACTGGCAAAGCTCAAAGCAGAATCGGTTGCTGCTTCCTGTTCGAATTCGATTGTGATCGGCAGTGATCAAGTTTGTCAATTAAACGAGATCCCGCTTGGAAAACCAGGATCTCGTGAAGATAATATCGAGCAATTAAAGCAACTTTCGGGAAAAACTCATCAGCTAATTACTGCTGTTTGCATCTGCTCAGGACAAAATACCTATGCCTTTACGGATCAGACAGAATTAACAATTCGCCCCCTGACTGAATCTGAAATTATTCGATATGTCGAACGTGACCAACCTTATGATTGTGCAGGAGGCTACCGCTGGGAAGGTGCTGGCATCACCTTGTTCGAAAAAATCGAAACCGAAGATCACACCGCAATCCTGGGCTTACCGCTCATAAGACTCGTGACAGTACTGCGATCTCTGGGCATTGCAATCCCCTGATTAACGAGTTTCTCGATTAATCAATACTAGCCCGAATCGCCAGCGAGT
>JAESQE010000539.1 GCA_016765335.1 Planctomycetaceae bacterium | reverse complement strand
TCTGCGCGCGGGGATTTGCCATAAATCAGCCACACACCACAAAGGGGGTGCGACATGAACACACGCTGGGCGCTCTCTATAGCCCTTTTAATACTAGGCATTTTTGCGCTAGATTATTTCTATCTGGAATGGAACCTGCCTGTAATATTGGGAACCCAGCTTGTGCGCGTCCTTGATTGGATGGCCATCTGGCGATAATTCCACAGAAAAGCAACCAGTGCGGAACACAGCAACAGTCCCACGGCGAAGAATGAGATAGCCTGCAGGCGGTAAGAATACGATTCCGATAGCCTTTGGTAAGTTTCAGGAGCCAAAGGGAGCAAGCTTGGCATACCTGCCAGAGTTATGAATGAATTACTTATAAAGCTCGCCATCGTAATTTCAATTTGCTAGAGGGCATTTTAATCACAGTCAAAAAGGATGAAGCAGCTTAAAATCTAGCATTAGTTCTGTGTAAATGTCTCACCTATTGATTATCCTACATGTGTGAGTTCAATGGTGTCTACCGTTTCGTCATGGAATTTAGTGCCCAGCAAATTTAACACACAGGGTAGCACAGACAATCCCGCTTGAGGGTTGTCTGTGTTGCGTAGCAACCCGAGGAATTGTCCCAGAAGCTTTTCCCGGAAGCATGATTGTCTGAATTTTAATTATTCTCATCGGCAAGGCAGTATTTCTTAATCCTGAGATGCCTCAGGCACGTTTCTTATGAGTACCTCTAAAATTTGTTCTCCCCCTTACGAAGGGGGGAGTTAGAGGGGGTTTTTGAACTGATTTTTATAACCAAACTGTTTTCGAGAACCTCTGGCATTCAATTATTGAGGCTTCCATAATATAAATCGGACAGCGAATAACTGGACTTTGTATACTGAAGCGATAAGAATAAAGGCACAGCTCTATTAATTCGAGGAAGCACAGACATTCGGTGCCTGTGTTGTTTGAGTCGGTCTTCATTCAAGGCAGACAAGAATGTCTACCCTCCGCTGGCAATGTCTTCTGAGCTGTATTAAGAATTACTGATCAAAGAGAACCAAATGAATCCATTTATATCGCACATCCCTTTTCTATCTCGCAGCCATGTTATTCAGAAGCTTCGTGTGATCCTGCCTCTACTGTTACTTGCAGCTTGCCTGTTTCACCCGAGTGTTGTTTCTGCTCAGCCCAAAAAGGATGCCGATAAAGCTCCTCGCGTTAAAGTTGAGAAGCCTGTTAAAGAGGTTGCCGATCAGCCCGAGAAGCAAAAGCTGATTCCCGAGAAAAAGAATGTTCCGTTGGCGCGTTATGTTGTGGTGAAAAGTCCTGTTGAGGATGATGTGTTCCAAAAGGTACGCAATACCGCATTGAAGTTACAGGAACTGGCGACCACTGAAGACCGGTCCGCTTTTTTGATCTTGGAAATTCGCCCTGGTCAAAGTGAATTTCATCAGGTCCACGGATTGGCAAAGTTTCTGACCTCTTCAAAAGTTAATCGACTGACAACGATTGCCTGGATTCCGGAAACTGTTACCGGAAACAACGCCATCGTGGCGATGGGCTGCCGCGAAATTGTGATGCAACCGGATGCTGAGTTTGGAGATATCGGTCGAGGAAAACCGCTTGAACCAGACGACGAACAGCTGATTCTCTCCCTGGTCAACAAACGGCATAACCTGAAAATTAACAGCGATCTGGCTCAGGGGTTAATGAATCCCGATGTCGCATTGCTGCTTGCCACGATTGAGCAGGAGGCAGGCGTAAAAGAAAAGCGAGTTGTCACACAAACGCAACTCAAGATTTTGCGAGACAATCAGCTGACAATTATCAATGTGGAACCGATCAAAGAACGTGGACAGCGAGGAATTTTTTCTGGAGCACAGGCACGTGAGTTGGGAATTTTGGTCACACAAACTATCGACACCAAAGCGGAATTGTCTGATGTGTATGGTCTGGATCCTCAAAGTCTTCAGGAAGCATTGTCTGGAGAAGAATCGACTGTTGTGAAATTGATCGAAGTAACCGATACCATTGACCCCATTCTGGAAGCCTTTATCGAACGGCAAGTTCTGCGTGCAAAAAAAGATGGCGCCCAGATGATCATTTTCAAAATCAATTCTCCCGGAGGTTATCTGATGTCAGGTACGAACCTGGCCAATATGATTGCAGACCTGCAAGATGAAGACATTCGCACCGTTGCCTGGGTGCCCGAGCGTGCAATCAGCTCAGCTGCAATTTTAGCAATGGGGTGTGATGATATCTTCATGGGACCTTCTGCTCAAATCGGTGATGCGGGTGTGATCATTCAAGGTTTTGATGGTGCATTTGATCGTGTCCCCGAAAAGCTTCTTAGTCCGCTGAGGCAAACTTTGATTTCATTGGCAAAGCGAAAAAACCGTCCTTCCGCACTTCTCGAAGCGATGTCTTTCAAGGATCTGGTAGTCTTCGAGGTAACACATCGCGATACCGGACGTGTGTGGTACATGAGTGATGCAGAAATTCAGGAATCGAATGGGGAATGGATTAAAGGAGCCCCCGTACAGGAAACCCAAAAAGATTCGCTCTTCACCGTGCAGGATCAGCGGGCAGTCAAATTGAAAATCGCAACCGCGGTGGTCAGGGATATCGACGAACTCAAAGAACGCCTCAATATTCCACCGGAAGTTGACCTGCAACCGATCGGTCGCACGTGGGTTGATTCGCTGATCTATTTATTAAACAGCCCGTTCATTACCGGGTTGTTGCTCTTCCTGGCAATTATACTCATTTACATCGAGTTGCATTTCATGGTGGGGATTTTTGGAATCGGATCGCTCCTCTGCTTCGGCGTGTTTTTCTGGAGTCGTTATCTCGGAGGGACAGCCACGGGGCTGGAAATCATTCTGTTCTTGATTGGCATCGTCTGTGTTCTGATGGAAGTGTTTGTCATTCCCGGCTTCGGTGTTTTTGGAGTCTCTGGTGTTTTATTGATGTTGGCTTCACTGATTTTGGCTAGTGAAACTTTCGATTCGTTCAATTCAGACATCAACACACAAAAACTTGTTCGAGTTCTATTCACGCTGGGACTACCTGTGATTGCGGTGATTGGCTCGTCGATGCTGATCGGCAAGTTTCTCCCCAAAATTCCAATCCTCAGGCACATCGTATTGACTCCGCCTGTCAGCAGACACGCTGGCGATACCGACTCGCTTCAATTACGTCCTGACCTGGCAGATGAAAATGGGGGCGGAATTCACATTGGAAAGCAGGGTGTTGCAGTCAGTATCCTTCGCCCTTCAGGCAAGGCTCGCTTCAATGATGCGTTAGTCGATGTTGTTACCGATGGCTCGTTCATCGAACAAGACACACTGGTTGAAGTGATTGAAGTACATGGCAGCCGAGTTGTTGTGCGGTCTTTGAGTTAACGGAATTCAATAGAGATTGCCATCGGAGGGTAGACATTCTTGTCTGCTTTGAATGAAGACCTGCTCAAACGAAACAGACAGGAATGTCTGTGCCCCTTGGAATTAAGGGGCCTCTGAAAAAAGTTCTCCCCCTTTCGAAGGGGGGGAGTTAGAGGGGGTTTTTAACCTACTTTTTATAAT
>JAESQE010000538.1 GCA_016765335.1 Planctomycetaceae bacterium | reverse complement strand
GCTACGTTGGGTGAGTCACCAGGAAATCTTATTCCAGAATAATTAGTCGATCCTGAAAAACTCATCCGGCGAGCAGGAGTTTCTGAATCTGTTAGCGAAACCCAGAAGGGTGAGGCGACTGCGGAACCAGATTGTGCTGATTTTCTTCGTGTCTTTGAGTCTTCGTGGTTCCTGTTTTTTACCACCAAGGCACGAAGACACAAAGAAAGAACAGAAGAAGCAATGATTGAGAAAAAGTATGATCCGTAATTGACAATGATTCGTTGGCCTTCTCACTCTCCCGCAGGAGATGTGGGATTTCGGTTTCATTCGTGACTCAAATAGCCAGATTTTGAAGACGAGTAGACAAAAAGCTTGCAAATTCCAACACCCCTATCCCCAGCCACTGCCCCAACATGCTAGATCCAAAATAGTTTATCAGGACCGACTAATTAAACTGTCTGCCATTTAACGCTAGCTGCAATAGTAGAAGCAGTTTACACAGCGCAACAAAAAACGGATGTCGGAAAGAGTTCCAACATCCGTTAGATCATTTGTTGCAAAATCATCAATCACAACGGACTTGTATTGTGATTAAAATGTGCAACAGAATTATTTGCTACTCACAGGCACAACCCAGACTTTAACTTCAGAATTGACACCTTCGTAGAGTTTCAGGTTGACCGTGTACATACCCAGTTCTTTCAAAGGGCCATCCAGGAAAATGTGCTCTGGCTGAATATTGTAACCGGCTTCGACAAGAGCTTTACTGATGTCACCAGCAAGAATCGAACCGTACAAGTGGCCTTCTTCGTTTGCATTAGCATCCAGGGTCACTGAGTACTTGCCAACTTCAGTGGCGAGCTTCTTGGCATTGGCTTTGCGTTTTTTGTTCAGTTCAACCAAACGTTCGCGATGCTCTTCAACTGCCTTTTTGTTCTCTTCGGTGGCGATCGTGGCAAGGCCTTGAGGAAGCAGAAAGTTTCTGGCATACCCTGGTTTCACACGAACAATGTCTCCCTGCTTTCCTAACTGGGTAACATTTTCAGCAAGCATTAACTCAACTGCTCCTTGAACACGAGGAGAGAAGACTGTTTTACGTTGGACCTGACGAACCATTATTTCACCTTAAAAACTTTATTGCGATTCGAAATCTGCTTACTTATATCAGGCAGATTGAGTTGAATTAATTTGAGAAAAACTGAATTAGAAGGGGACTTCATCATCTGGAGTGCTGTCGTAAAAGGAATCTACAGGTGATGGAGGCATCTCGTTACTTGATGACTGCTGAGGAGCACTCGTTTTTTGCTGTGGAGGAGCTGAAGACTGTTGCTGAGAAGCTTGATCGCCTCCCCGATTGCCTCCGCCACCACCACCGCCATCTCCACGCGAACCAAGCATCTGCATCGATTCACCGACAACTCTTAGTTTGCTCCGCTTGTCACCCGTGTTTTTATCTTCCCACTGATCTAGTTGCAGCCGACCTTCGATTAAAACCGGGCGTCCTTTGGAAAGATACTCACCAGCAACTTCCGCTTGCCTACCCCAAAGAGTCACATCGACAAATGTCGTTTCTTCTTTACGGGTATTAGACTGTTTATCGAACCATTGTCGGCTCACTGCAAGGCCAATTTCGCATACCGCTGTACTACTGGGAGTATATCGAACTTGAGGGTCACGTGTTAAGTTTCCCACGAGGATGACACGATTATAACTGGCCATTGAATAACTCCTACAACCCTAGTATATGTTTTAGGCTGTTACTGTTAACAGAAGACTTTCAGTCAGAAGGCATCTTCTGAGTCACAGAAAATGCCCTGAAATTGCCTGACTTATCTTTTTAAGTTAGCTTGCGGTAACCGTTTCTTCTTCGCCAGATGCCTCTTTATCTGCATCTTTAGCACTCTCGGCTTCATCACCGGCCTCAGCTTTAACTTCGGCCTCAGCTTTATCACCGGTTGCAGCTTTGTCTTCAGTTGCAGCTTTGTCACCAGCCGCAACTTCAGTGCCTTCTTCAGCCGACGCAGCTGCTTCAGGATTGATTAAGGCCGTAGCCATTAAATCAAACAGCTGAGCAGGAGGCAAAATGCAAAGGTGTCGCATAACGACACTACTTAGCATGCATAGACGAGGAAGTTGTTGGACGTTTTCACTTTCTGCTTTGGCGTAAACCAAATAGTGCACGCCTTTGCGTTGTCCTTCAATCTCGTATGCCAGTTTGCCATCCATCCAAGGTCGGGCAGCTACAACTTCAGCGCCGATCTTCTCAAGAATTCCATTGACCTCGGAAGTAACTCCATCTGGGTCGGTCGCAAATTTTCCGCTGTCGAGCAGAAACATGATTTCATAGTTTCGAAGTGCCAACTTCACTCTCCCAATCAAGACTCATTCTGAGAATACCATCATCAATGATGGATGCTCAGGTGCAAAATATTAATAAACGCCGAAACGAGTTACAGCGAATAAATGGTGTATCTATTCCCTGAGATAAATACCATCTCAGGGGCTATCAAAGTGTTAGATTAACGTTTTGACAGAATTATTCAATTATCAATGCTTCTTATAAGGAAAAACAGTCATCAATCACGAATCTTGCTATTTATTTGCATTAAAACGTGTCATGACAGGCTCTATTCCTTCACTCACCCAAGCTTCAAGCCCATCAGCTGCCTGTTGAATTGTGTGAGTCACTTCTTCCTGGTCGTCACTCCCAAACTTTTGGAGGACGTATTGGGAAATATCCATTCTACCGTTTGCTCGCCCTATCCCTAATCTCAAGCGAGGTACTTCTTCGGTCCCCAAATGACTAATGATGTCTTTGAGACCTTTTTGTCCACCGGAAGACCCGTTGGCTCGAAATCGTAGTTTACCCAGCGGAAGGTTCAGATCATCACAGACGATGATCACCTGTTCGCAAGATAATTTAAAAAATCGAACCAGTGAGCCGACTGACCGACCACTTAAGTTCATATATGTCTGAGGGGCAACCAACAACGTTTTCTCTCCGCTGAGGTTGATTTCCTTGACTTCTGCTTCATGAGCTAACCTCGATGGGCTAGCTTGATGCCTATTTGCTAATTCATTGAGAACATCAAAACCGATATTATGTCTGGTTCCCTGATATTTTCTGCCAGGATTTCCAAGGCCAACAATCACTTTCATGAAATCGACTCATATACAATAGCTGTTCACAGAATAAAGAATATCCTTTGGTAATGACTAACATTCAATTGAGCCAAAACCAAGGTGCAACTATTCAGCTGCTGGAGTCTCCTCTTCTGTTTCTTCGGTCTCATCATTACTCACCTTAGGGGCAACAACTTGTACCAAGACTTCACTTGGAGAAAGTGTTGTTGTTACTTCTGGTGGAAGTTCCAAGTCGCTGACGTGAATACTTTGCCCCATTTCAAGACTACCGATACGTAGTTCAATTTTATCTGGCAGGCGAATGACAGGGCACTCAACTGGAATGGTATGATGAGGTTGATTTAAAATTCCACCGCTGAGAGTTCCTGGTGCAGTCCCCTTGAGAGTGATAGAAACGTTTGCGTGAATTCGCTCGTCTTCACTAACTCTGAGAAGGTCAAAGTGTTGCACATAGGTAGAAAAAGTGTCCCATTGCACTTCTTGGATGATTGCTTTTTCTTCCTGACCGTTAAGTTCAAGATCAACAACCTTGTGACCAGTTTTCAGAATCGGAATCAACACGTCATTAGTAACCGAAAACGAAATAGTTTCCAGTTTATGACCGTACAGAACTCCTGGAGTTCGACCAGATGACCTGAGGCGTTTAGATGAGGATGTTCCTGCACTATCACGAGGTTCTGCTACTAATTTTGGATCGTTAGACATAATTACTTACTCATAAATTCCTGAAAGGGCAGGCACAAACGTCAAACCTGCTTGGCATGTTGCGTCACACTGCATTGCCGTACTATCCGTGAGCAATGAGGGTGGTTAAGCCCCGTCTTGGGAAGTCCCGATGCACTGTATGCAACCTGGAAATCCTGCTCAACCTGTTACGCAATCGTTAGTTGTATCAAATAGTGCTATTAGTTTTGCCGGGCGGTTCTCCGACAAGTCGCTAAGCATAAGCAGCAACTGGATTTGGTTCAAGTCATCTTTATACAGAATCTGGCTGATTTTCATGCTGGTCATCTGTGGAAGCAGGCTGAATGGTTGATTTAACAGGTAAAATCCAACAAAAGCAACCTCTTTCGTTGGTTACAGGCTCTAAGCACCCGGAAATGCGGTACCAATCTTCTCCTGATGCCGAATAATACAATATATCCTGCAAATTTTAGGATGTTTTGTGACTTGTGGCCATCTGGCCTCTTGCAAGTTGTGATGGAAAATTCGACTTTGACACACTCAAATGTCGTTACAGATACTCTAAATCGGGCGGTGTCTTTATATGAGAAGTGTCCAAGAGAATACATTTCCGAGTCGGTTCAGCAATAAAAATTTGTTTGCAGGAAAGTTAGCTTTCAGTCTTTACTGGATCGTCTTTGTCCATGTGTTCATGATTGAGTGTTCTGCCCAGCCGCCAGAAGTCTCATCCGGGCGGTTCTTTCCTCCAGGGGCTAAAATCTTTCCGCTGGCTATTCCATTGCCTCCACCTGTATTCTTGCCGCCCCTTTTCCCTCGGGGAGTTCTGGGAAGGCCAATCATCCCGCAGCTACCTATTACCCCGCAGGTGCCTATTGCCTCACAGTTGCCGGCTAGTGATCGCCAGTTACAAACGATTTCACAAGGAGATATCAGGTTTGAGATTACTGAAGATTGCCTTCAGCAATTGTTGAGCAGGCAGGAAAAGACTTCAGACGCAATTCAGGATTATGTTTTGGGAGCACAGGTTTCTGGTCAGCAAACGACACTGTCTCAAGTTTTCCTTAATTGCCAGCCGAGTCGTAGTGGTGCCAGATTCGACTTTGATATCCAAGGGACAGTTCAATCTGCAACGACTGCATTCACACCTCAGGCGGCAATCAGACAGCAGGGGAATAGTCAATTTCGTGTCACGAAGCCTGTCTTGTTTGATGGCACAAATTTGCTTACTCAAAAATCAACTGTATTGGTAATGCCCAATCAAAAAATGATCGGTGCTCAAAGCCGTCTTTCCAACAGACCTTTGATCGGTCCGCTCGCTGATGAAATTGCCTTAAGGGCTGCGAAAATGCATACAGCACAAGGCAACCTGGTAGCCGGTCAGAAGATTGTCGAAAGATTACAGCCAAAGATTGATTCACAAATTGAACAACGTTTGAAGTTATCGAATCAATGGTTAAAGCAAAACATCTGGGATCGATTGGAACAGTTGGATCTGTCGCCAGTGAGTCGATCATCTTTTTCGACGCAGGATAAATTGTTTTTTAACTATCAATTCCTAGAGCAGCCAGTCAATGGACACTTTTCCGAGGACGCAACTGGCGATATTCGGATGATGCTACACAAGCAGGTTTTTGATCGTTTATTGATCAAGCAGAAACTTGCAGGAAAACGGTTCTCCCTTAATGCGGCTGTTGACCAATTCAATGTATTGCTACAGGCGGTTGATCAAAACTTTATTGATAACCCTGGTGAATTGCCAATCGAAGTTCATTTTAGCTTTGCTGAATCCTCGCCGCTTCAAGTCAGTTTTCAGGATCAGCATATCGAACTAATGGTGCGTGGCAAATTTCAAATCCAGGATCTCCCAGCATCCGAAACTCAGAGGATTCGGCTTGTTTTTGTCACCGAATTAAATGACGATCAGTTGGTCGTAAAAGCTGAGACTATTGAAGTACAGGAAGAACTTTCAGATGGCGAATTAGGAGAACCAGGATTTGCTCAGCGTGCATTTGTGACACAGTTTGAAGCGTTGCTGCGACCAGTGCATATCGACCGTCATATTTCTCTACCATTGGCATCAAATCGTTCGGACAATATGAATTTGTCTATGAATTTCAAGCAGTTGCTGATTAAGGATGATTGGCTAGTGTTCTGCTTGGATGTGGAAAAGCAAGATTCTGAAAATGCGTCTCCCACCCCTGCCCTGGCAGTTCCTCTTACCAGCCCTCCTGCTTTTGTGCCGGAAACAACCGAACCATCGCCAGCGAAACAGCCCGCGTTAAGATTTCCGACACTAAACACTAATCCGTAATGCAAGATTCTATACCGGAGCTGCCCAGTGGTTATCTCGGTATTGTCGACCAAGTAATAGGCTTGCTTGCTGATCGTGGCTGATCGTTTCGTTTTCTGGATGAAAATTTAACACGCGAGCCACACGAGCGGAAATGTTCGAAAGGTGACAAATTGTTGCTGCCCGATGTCCGATATTTGCATTGGCAGCTGAGTCTTGATTCTGTTCGCGAATGCATTGGAAGAAGTTGTCGTAATGGTCATCAAGCTCGGGCCGTCCTTTGCCTTCAGCCACAAGCTTGTTGCGCTCTGCAAACATCTGCCAGCCGCTGGTGTGTCCGATCAGCATTAAGCCTTTGGTGCCGTAGAATGCAACGCCGTTTTCGTAGCCTTCTTGCACGTAAGG
>JAESQE010000537.1 GCA_016765335.1 Planctomycetaceae bacterium | reverse complement strand
GATGAATCAAATCGAACAGCGACAAAATTGGATTTCTGGCCTGCTACATTGCGTTGCAATTTTTTTGCTAGCCATGTTGTTGCTGCATCAAAATGATCTGAGCGCACAGGAGACTGCTGATCCTGAAGAAAAGGTCAAAACGTCAACAACGATTGAGACCAGAAATCCAATCAGTCGAGTCACTTCTGAGGACTTGAAAGCCAAGATCGAAGCGATCGAAAAAGACGATGCGTTGGATGAAGTTGTTCAATCTCAAATCGTAACGACGTATCAACAGGCAGTTAATGCTTTGCAAAAGATAGCGGAGTATCGCGCAAGAACAGTTGAAAACCGCAATTCGGCAAAGACGTTGGTTGACCGGGTTGAAGAAATTAAAAAAACGCTGTCTGAGTTACCTGTTGAACTGCCATTTGAAATTTCTGATTCGATGGACTCGAAACAGATTGAGCAGCTCGCAGCCAAGGCAATGGGAACGCTCAAAGAATTCGAACTTTCGCAATCAATAGCCGGGCAAGCAGTCAATCAGAGAGTTCAAGAACGAAAGAGACTTGTCGAACTGCAAGCGACTCATGCCACCCGGCTCAAAGATGTGCAGGAGCAAATCGCAACTGCTCCAGCTGCCAATGAACCAGCCGAAGTCACAGAAGCAGTTCGGATTCATAACCAATTGCAGCTCGAAATGCTCAACGTGGAATCCGAAGCTGTTAAAGAAGAATTGAACCGGTTCGATGAAGAAAAAAGTGCTCGGTTTTTGATTCAGGAACTGGAATTATGGACAAAGAAATCTGCTCTTCAAAAAAAACAGTTCGAGTTGATCCAGGCAGCGTTGGCTAAAAAGAAACTGGAAGAAACTCAACGAGAGTTAATGGAACTGGAAGAGGAACAGTCGATTCCCTTGCTTCAGGCACAGAGTGAGGAAATTAAAAAATATACCGAGAAAATCCAAAGCTTAATTCGTGATACCCAAAAAATTAAAGAACGTCAGAAAGTAGTCAGTGAGATTCTAAAAGATGTAAGTGAAGACGAGCAACTTGCTCAGAATAAAGATCGAAGCACAGCCGGCAAAAGCCAGGTTTTTGCGTTGTCGCTTTTGAGACAATTGTATGACCTTCCCGACATTGAAGAACATCGAAAAGAACTTGGGCAAAGAAGTAGCCAGATTAATGAGGTGACCTACCAGCTGTTTGATTTGCGTGCAGTGTCTCGGGATCTCATTAATATTGAACAGCTTGTAGAAGAGTCAGAATTACAAATTCAACAGCAATTAAAAGCTCAAAAAGAAAACACAGCGTGGCTCGGAAACCTTGTTGAGGATAAATTAGAAGAGTTACTTATTCAAAAAAGAAACACTGCTGAAAATCTGGATTCGGAATACACTCAATATTTAGATTCATTGACAGCGCTGCACGCTTCTCAGAATTCACTGGTGGATACCGTTGATAATTATCGTAATTTTATCCGACAGCGTATTTTTTGGATCCGAAGCGATAGCATGATCGGGCCTGCATCGCTTGGCGTTCTGATTCAAAAAGCCGATTATCCGTTTACACAAGATGATTTTCGCCAGCTTGTGCCTCTCTACCGCAGCGATCTACAAGAACACGTTTATGTGCATTTAGCTGCTGTGATTATTTGGCTGTTGCTGTTGCTGTTGCGTATTCGCGCGGGGCAAGAACTGACGGCAATTGCAGGACGAAACCAATCTGGAAAGTCTGCGGATATTGTGCTGACGTTGCGAGTGTTCCTGCTGACAATTCTGATGGCTGTACCAGGACCACTGCTTCTGTTATTTGTTGGCTGGAGACTGGGAGAGATTGATGATAACAATCTGTTTCGTGAGGCGTTTTCCAATGCACTGATTACAATTGGCATCGCGTTTGCGATTCTGCAATTCTTCAGGCAATGTTGCCGAAAGAATGGCTTGGTGGAATCTTATTTCAACGCACCGTTTGTCATTTCAACGCGAGTTCGACGTGATTTCTTGTCCTTTATTCTGATTATTCTGCCTCTATTCTTTGTTGTCACTTTACTCAACAATCTGACAACTGACCTGGACCGTCTGGTATTGGAAAGAATTTTCTTTTGTGCTGGAATGCTTACTTGTTGTTTGTATTTTCGTCGCGTGTTGAATCCCAAAAGTCAACTCATGCGTGAAGTGTTTCTTCTTGATCAGGCTGTTTATATCGCAAAATCCCGTTGGCTGTGGTACCCGTTTGCAACGCTGTTTCCTCTCATCTTGGCAGTCCTTGCCTGGACCGGATACTATTACACAGCCAGTCAGTTGTCATGGCGATTTCTGTTAACGATATTTCTATTGTCCGTTCTGTTTTTCGGTTGGGCGTTGGCCATTCGCTGGTTCCGCATTGCTCAGCGCTGGTTTCACATTTACGTCCTGCGTGCCCGGCGACAACAGCCAAGTGATGGCTCAGAGTCGATGGATTTGCAAAGACAACTGCTAGAGCAAGAACAAAAATCAGATGAGAAAAAACGAGAACAACAGACGCTAAGACTAATCAATTCTGCGGTTTTTCTACCTTTACTGATGGGGCTATGGTTCATCTGGGGGGATACAATGCCCGCGATTGAATATCTCGATGAAATATCAGTTTGGGACAAAGTCGTTCAGAAGGAAAGCCTGGGGGCAGATGGAAAGTATGTGATAGAAGAAGTGAGAGAAGCTGTCTCGCCGATTGATTTGGGGTTCGCAATCTTTATTTGTTTAGTAACCATTGGCTTGACGCGTAACTTGCCCGGGATGATAGACTTTTCCATCTTGCAGCGAATTGGACTGGATCAATCTGTCCGCTATGCCTTGACCAGTGTCATTGGCTATATCGTGACGATTGTCGGTTCTGTGTATGTGTTTGGGTTTCTCGGTTTCCGCTGGGAACAAATACAATGGCTGGCAGCTGCGTTGACGTTTGGTTTGAGTTTTGGTTTACAGGATATCTTTGCCAACTTCATTTCCGGATTGATCATTCTGTTTGAACGCCCAATTCGTATTGGCGATGTCGTGACAATCGAAGGAGTGACTGGTACAGTCACAAAAATTCGCATTCGAGCTTCAACAATCACTGATTGGGATCGAAAAGAATATTTGGTTCCCAACAAAGAAATCATCACCGGCAGACTGTTGAATTGGACGCTGAGTGACACACTCAATCGTGTGGTAATTCCGGTCGGTGTGGCTTACGGATCTGATACTGATCAAGTCCGCGAGTTATTATTTGATATCGCCAAACAAGACCCAGAGGTTCTTGATGATCCATCGACAATGGTTACGTTTGAAGCCTTTGGTGATAGCACATTAAATTTTGTGATGCGGACTTACTTGGAAAATATGAATAACCGCATGGAAACGATTCATCGCTTGCATACCTCGATCAATAAAAGGTTTGCAGAAGCTGGTGTCGAAATCGCCTTCCCGCAAACAGACCTCCACATCCGCGATCTCCCAGCCGCCTGGAATAACCCTGTGAGTTAATGGTAAGATGTATTCCTAACGCCTAATTCCTAACGCCTAATTCCTAACGCCTACTACCTACTTCCATGCGATTACGTTTGATTCAAATTGCGATGCTGCTTCTGCAGACAGTGCAGATGGTGCTGACATTTCGGCTGTGGGGAACGGCGCACAATTATCCGCAGGTTCCATTTTTTAATTGGCTGGTCAATGCTCCGACATGGATTGATCAAATCGGAATGGTTTGTGTGGCTTTGGCAGCCTTGAGTATTGCAGCCGGTTGGATTTCAAAGAGACAGCAATCCAAACTGTATTCAGGTAGTTGGATTCTTTTAGGGCTATCGTTACTGGGGCTGATCTTGTTGGATCAACATCGCGATCAAACTTGGGTCTGGCAGATCATGTTGTATGTATTTTGTCTGACATGCATGAATCAGGCACGTGCATTGAGCTGGATGCGGCTAGTGACAATCAGCATTTATTTTTATTCAGCCATCTCGAAACTCGATGCATCATTTCTGGAGACTTATGGTCAAACAATTCTGGACGGGCTGCTTCAAGCCTTAGGTCTTTCGCCAATTTGGTCGGAGCAAACTCGTTGGGGCATTGTGCTCTGCTTTCCGCTGTTCGAACTGCTTGTTGCCATATTGCTGAGCATTCCCAAAACGCAACGCATCGGCTGGTTTTTGAGTCTGGGTATGCACACCAGTTTGCTTTTGGCGATTGGGCCTTGGGGCTTAAATCATCAGGCTCCGGTGCTTATCTGGAATCTCTTTTTTCTGATCCAGAACACCATCTTGTTCTGGCCTGTGCCAAAAACCTCTCCAACAGAAGAACATGCAAAAGTTTCGGAAGATCAATCGAAGCAGCTAGCCTGGCCTGGTTATGTGATGGTGCTTGTCATGATCTTCCCTGCCACCGAATGGTTTAACGTGTGTGATACATGGCCAGGCTGGGGACTTTATTCTGCCCGTGGGTCGCGGATTACTTTATCGATTGATGAATCTCAAGTTGATAAACTCCCCCAAGAGTACGAGCATCTCTTAGCTCCACCGTCCTTTGAACATTCATTGCGAAAAGTCGACCTACATCGCTGGGCTTTTGAACAAACCAATGCACCGGGCTATCCAGAAGACCGTTTTCAACTGGCAGTCGCTAAAGCCCTGCTTGCACGATTTGAAATCAAAGAAGGATTCCAAATCGTGCACCTGGGCACATCGAACCGTTTGACCGGAAAACGAATAAAAACAACAATCAATACCCCAGAAGACCTGGAGCACTTTTTGAAACGTTTCTACATAAACACCCAAGCCAGGGAAATAGGCGTTGGGCGTTAGGAATTTGGCGTTAGGATGGTAATGAAGTAATTGAATTGCCCATCCTCTGGTGCCTACGGCACTCACACGACCCTGAACGGGATCGTATGAGCTACCCGGCTCTCTTTATTATCTGTTAATATCCGTGTTCATCCGTGGCTGTTTTTCTTCTCTGGTGGATTCAAAAATACTTGTCAGTACATAATAGCCATCGAATGCAATTCCTAACGCCCAACGCCTAATCCCTAACACCTACACGCCATGCTCGCCATTCATATTCTTGAAAAATCACCTTGGTTTGTCTCTGGATTGCGACGTGCATTTCCAGAGTCTTCAAGACAAATTCTGTACCGGGATAATGCACAAGACTTCGTAGAACTAATGAACAGAAGCCCCGACGCATTAGCGATTGTTGATTTGGACAGCTTGGCGGACGAAGGAATCGCTGTAATTTCATCGTTGATGGATTCCACGAGGAATAATCAGATAATCCTGCTGGTTAATCGGACGCAAAAGACAATAATATGGGAAGTGATGCAAGCAGGATGCCTCTGCTACCTTGAGAAACCTGTCTCAATTCGCATACTAAGTGAGTTATGTCTGCGAATTTATGATCGAACAACCCTTGATCAGCCACCTTGCATAGAATAATTCGTGACAAATCCCCAGAATCTGCCTCTCCGAGAAAACTTCGGAGCCTCGATTAAATAATGAATACCAAGAAATGACTGAACAAATACAATCTGACATATTGAATGCACTTCCTCTTCCCGGCTTTGAACAAACGCTGGGTGATTTAGGACTGGTGAAAAATCTGGTTGTCCAAGAAGACAGCAGCTGTAAAATAGAGATAGAGCTTCCCGTTCCCGGCTATCCTCATCAGAATCAGTTGAGCGATTCTATTCGTGAGAAGCTCGCTTCAACAGATAATCCACCGAAAGAAGTTTCGATTGATTATTCTCTGAATGTTAGAGGTCCGGAATCTGGCGGAGCCATCGGGCTGCGTGTGAAAAATGTGATCGCAGTTGGTAGTGGAAAAGGAGGCGTTGGCAAAAGTACCATCGCAGCTTCGCTGGCTTACGGATTGAAATCGATGGGAGCCAAAGTTGGTTTGCTCGATGCTGATGTGTATGGCCCGAGCATTCCGCATTTGTTAGGAGCGACCGGCAAACCAGAAGTTCACGAACACCTGAACCCGGACGGTTCTGTCATTCAGCGAATTCATCCGGTTCAGTGTCAGGGAATCGCTGTGATGTCGATTGCCTTTTTGGTTCCTGAAGAGAATGCGGTCATCTGGCGAGGCCCGATGTTACACAAACTGTTGACTCAGTTTATTTCAGAAACCGAATGGGGAGAACTCGATTATCTGATTGTGGACATGCCCCCGGGAACAGGAGATGTTGCACTCACTCTTTCTCAGATGATGTCGCTGGCTGGTGCGGTTGTGGTTTGCACGCCTCAGAAAGTGGCGTTGCTCGATGCTGTGAAAGCGATTGCAATGTATCGGCAAGTCAAAATTCCAATTCTGGGTATGGTAGAAAATATGACCGGCGAGTTGTTCGGTTCCGGCGGTGCTAAGCAAACAGCTATCGATAAAAAGATTCCATTTTTAGGAGAAGTTCCTTCCGATGTAACGATTCGTATCCGGGGAGACGAAAGCAAACTGGGGCAACTGTTCGAAGAAGATTCAGCGGCCAGAGAATCCTTGGAAAAAGTTTGTGTTAACGTTGCGATGGAAATTGCCCAGCAATTCCTGGTGAAACCGCAAGCCCCGACGTTAGAAATCTTGCAGTAAAAGTTTATTACAATTTTGCAATGACACCTGAGTGTTTTTTGATTTGAGAGACGTATGATCGACCGTTTAAAAGATGAACAGAAATCGTTATCCAGTCTTGAGGAAATCGTCGATGAATTCGATTTCCTGAATGACCCTTATGATCAGTTGAATTATTTAATAGATCTGGGACTCGATTTACCAAAGATTGATTCGTCTCTAAAAACCGAACAATACCTAATCCACGGGTGTCAAAATAATGTCTGGCTGGATGTCGAATTTTATGACGAGCCAGCTGTGATGCTGATCAAAGCCGAAAGTGAGGCGAAGATCGTCAATGGAATAGTCGCTGTGCTGATGGCAATCTTTAATGGCAAGACTGCTCAGCAAGGGCTTGATTTTAATGTCAGAGAAGCGTTTGATCGTCTGGGGCTCGACAAACTTATCGGTTCACAACGTAAAAACGGACTCAACGGAATGGTGCAAAAAATTCGAGAAGCAGCAAGATGGCAGCTTGCTCAAGATGCGTAAAATTGTAACGTGCATTTAAAAAATTCATAAAAAGCCTTGGTGGTCTCAGTGGCTTCTGTGATCTCTGTGGCTAACAAAGAAGAGGTTGAAATCCTTCATGACTTCCCTGGCAAATACAATTTGTGTTGATTCTGTTCGCAAGCAGTTTCCAATTTTGCAGCACCGCGATTCGCATGGTCGCAAAGTCGTTTATCTCGACAACGGAGCTTCTACGCAAAAACCTCAATGCGTGATTGATAAGGAGGTCGAAGTCTACTCCAAATATTACGCAAACGCTTACCGGGGGGTTTACGAATTTGGTCAACGAATAGATGACGAACTCGAATTGTCTCGTGAATCGGTTCGCGAGCTGATCAAGGCTGATTCGACACAAGAAATTATCTTCACTTCCGGGACAACAATGTCCTTGAACATGGTCGCTTATGCCTGGGGCGAGCATGTTCTCAAACCGGGCGATGAAATTCTCCTCAGTGAAATGGAACATCACGCGAACATCGTCCCCTGGCAAATTGTAGCCAAACGAACTGGTGCTCAGCTGCGTTACATTCCGATCACCGAAGACTGCCAGCTCGACATGCAAGCGTTTGAGCAGCTGCTTAACTCTCGCACAAAAATTGTCAGCATCACGGGCATGTCCAATGTGCTAGGCACAATCAACCCGATCAAGCAAATTGCAGAGGCAACCCATGCAGTAGGAGGAGTGATTGTCTTAGATGCTGCCCAGTCTGTGGTGCATCAACAAGTGGATGTCAAAGATTTAGGAATTGACTTTCTCGCTTTCTCTGGACACAAAGTTTATGGCCCTTCTGGAATCGGTGTGCTCTACGGGAAAATGGAATTGTTGAAGCAGATGCCTCCGTTCATGGG
>JAESQE010000536.1 GCA_016765335.1 Planctomycetaceae bacterium | reverse complement strand
GAACGCATGGATGCGATCCTTGCCGTTTTTTTATTGGCGTAGCTCTCAGAGAAGTTCGGTTATGGGACCCTCTGAAATTGGAATCCCAGAACTTCTTAAAACGGTTTGATCATATTAAAATCAGATTAAAAACCCCCTCTAACTCCCTCTTCGTAAGGGGGAGAACCAATTTTTAGAGATTAGGTTATAACACCTGCTCCTATTTTCATGACTTCAGGATCGATCTATCTGGTCTGCTATAGACGCCTCTAACTCAAATCATCGAATTATTCTTGGCAGATAATCCTTGAAATCCGCTAGGCCGATTGCTGATAATTGGATTGCTCCCAATTTCCGTGTTTGTTTTTTTCATTCAGACCAAAACACTGATTTCAAATGGTCGTCCCGCTGCATACGATGGAACACCTCAAGACCACTAGAAACGCTTGTTCATAACGGATCGCCATGAATTTCACAAAACTGTTGTCTTCACTTCTGACTCCCGCGTCACCGTGCCCGCGCAGGTTGCGAAAATCGCGTTATGCACCGGACTCTATCGAGACACTTGAAAGCAGAAATTTACTTTCGGGCAACGTCATGATTGAGCTAAGTGGTGGCAACTTGAAAGTTGTTGGAGACCAGGCAGATAATAATGTGCTCATCATTTCTGAGAATGGCGACTTAATTGCTCGCGGAATTGATGGCACAACAATTAATGGTTCTGATGCCGATTTCGTTTTGCTGACCGGTTCGACAACAATCGAAAGGGATCTGTTTGCAACAATGAGAGGCGGAAGCGATACGCTGACATTCAGCGGCATGACAGTCAATAGAAACGTATTAGCGTTTGGTGGATCTGGCAATGACAAAATGGGATTCAATGACGTAGCCGTCGGAGGCCACCTGAGAATTTATAGTCAATCAGGCGACGATGGGATTTGGCTCAACGATGTATCGGTTGATCGATCGATCACAGTGAATTCAGGTATTGGAAACGACACAGTCTTCATTGACAATACGCAAGCAGCAAAAAGCATTGTCGTGATCGCACCTTGGGGAAACAATAATCTTCGCCTGGATCATCTGGATATTGGAGATGACCTGGTCATCATCACCGGTCAAAAAGATGATAACATCGAGTTGAGCAACAGCGTGATTAATGATGATCTGCTTATCATCACTGGTCATGGTTCCGATGCAGTGCGACTATCTTCTGTGCACGTGATTGATGATGCCACTCTGATTCTTAATGGCGGCAACGATCAGGCCATCATTGGAGATGGAACCGCGATTGATGATGATTTGCTGATCCTGGCTGGCGCCGGATCAGACTCGGTTGAAGTGGAGAATTCGGTCATGGTCAGCGATACGAATCGACAGCGAAGCGTTGCCAGCCAAACCGTAGATGCAAACGTATTCACAACGCGATTCGACGACAACACAACCGGGTTATTTGCCCTGACTGATACCTTAAGGCAAGGATTTGTTGATTTAATTGAGCCAGAAGATTTAACCTTAGTTTTAGATACTTCAAACAGCGGCGCGATCCAGTCGAGTAACACGTTATTAACGAACCAGGCGACTTTCACGATTGATGGTACGACTCTGAAGAATGCAACCGTTGAAATTGATGCCGATGGCGATAATGAATACGACGATGGAACTGCAACGGCAGATGAAAACGGAGTCTTCACTGTGACAACCATGTTACCCCAAAACGGGGCGAATCAGATTTCTGTTCGAGTGACAGATCGTTTGAATCGCACGGTCGATGAAACCCTGGACGTGCACCTGGCAGCCGGGACAGTCAGCCGGTTCACAACTTCAGCCGGGACATTTGATGTTGAACTGCTTGATGCCGATGCACCGATAACGGTTGCGAATTTCCTGAATTATGATCAACGCTATGATGACTCAATCATTCATCGATCTGCCTTTTTACAATCAGGGGGAGACTTCATTATCCAGGGCGGTGGATTCCGTTTGAATCCTGATCTGGAACGAATTCCGATTGATGCTCCAATTCAGAATGAATTCAGATCGGCTCACTCGAATGTACGAGGCACAATCTCGGTGGCATTAGCTGCTTCCCCGAATTCAGGCACGAGTCAATGGTTCTTCAACACAGCAGATAACTCATTCCTGGATAACAACCAACACACTGTATTTGGGTTTGTGATTGGATCGGGAATGGAAGTTGTGGACCTGATTCACGATTTGCCCACATTCAACATGGCTGCTGTTTTAGATGATAGCGCACTGACAGACGTGCCTCTTGATAGGTATTCGATTTTGACACAAGAATTAACTGGCACGGTTGAAACAACCGCCAACAGCACAACAGTCCAAGGAACTGGTACGCTGTTTACAACAGAAGTTAATGTTGGCCAGCGAATTAAAATCGATGACGAAATCTATACTGTCGTTGCCATTGCCAGCGATACCGAGTTAACTCTGAATGTCCCAACAGCCGAAGCATTCTCCGGCATCCCTGCCAAGATAAATGCTGTGCCGTCAAGTGACCAATACATCACAATTACCGATATCGACTCGGCTCTGTTCGGCTAGGATTAATTAGCAGGGGGTATGCCAACAAAAGTAGTTAAAAAACCCCCTCTAACTCCCCCTTCGCAAGGGGGAGAACCAATTAATAGAGGTTCCCTTAAAATATCACTCGCCAGTAATTTCTGCGATTTCGACAGCACGATGTTCCTTAGCGGAGAGATAACAAGCATCGACCAAAGCCATGGTCTTCAAGTTATCTCGACCGTTCAGGTTCGCTGGAGTGTCTGTTTCCAGGCTGCCAAGAAGTTCGCACATCGGGCCTGCAAACGCATCTGGAAACCAGACTTCTTTCCAACGTGGACGATGCCAACCTGCTGGTGAGTTAATGGTTGAAAACTCAAGCGTACTCGGAGTTCTTTTGGGATAGGCGTACCAACCGATCGTCCCTTTGGCCAGTCCTTCGGTTCCTTCAATTCGCTAGTTGATCCCCGAATCTGACTCAGCACCTTCAAGTGATGGACCGGTCCAGACATCATCCCAACTAGAAACCCGCAAGCCGTTTTCGTATTCCAAAATATAAGTGCAGATGCCATCTTCATGAGCGAATTTCGTTCGAGGATCTTGACGCACACTGGCAAAGATACGCACTGGATCACCGAACCAGTACCGGAAAGCATCCAAGTGATGAATCGACATAATTCGCAATGTGGCCCAGCCTAAACGTGCTTGCCAAGGCATCCAATGAGGAATTGCCCGCATATCCATGGTGGCAAAAACAGGCTCGCCGACGAAATTCTGCTCAAGCAAAGATTTACAAGCACGGACCGATTGGTCGTACCGCATATTTTGATTGACAACCAGATTAATTCCTGCTTCTTCACACATGCGAACAATCTCAGCAGACTGGGCATAATTCATACCCAGCGGTTTTTGAGCCAAAATTCCACGAATGTGCGGATATTTCACCACATCACAGATCACTTCGTACTGGACATCAGGAGGTACTGCGATATCGATAATTGGAATCGATGTATCATGCAGCAACCCGTGGTAATCCCGGTAGGCTTTAATGCGATACCTCTTTGAAACTTCCAACGCATTCGCTTCCGTCTTAGAGGCAATCGCCACTGGATTCAATCCAGCTTGACGATACGCGGGGATCTGGCAATCACGCATAATGAAACCAGATCCAATACAACCGATCGGTATCCGCCGATTGTCCGGTACCTTGGGAAGATAATTAACATCGAAACCTGCTACGTCCTGACCCATCGAAATACTCCCTAAAAAAAAACTCTTTTATTATTTTATTATTGACCGACTAGTTCGATCTTCATTCTGAATTAAATACTGCTGAGTCTGACCAGCGGACTTACCGCCCAGGTCGAGAATCGCAGAATCGGGTACAACCTCTAAAGGGGTATACCCGGGGTGATGATGTGGAATCATCGGATCATTTGTTTTTGTGTTGTAACAGCAGATCAATCCCCAACGAGGATTATCACTGAGGTTGGCATCAGAACAGTGCAATAAATTGCCTTGAAAAAACAGTCCTGTTCCGGGTGCCATTTCACAATATTCTAATTCAAAACGTTGCTTGGCTAATTCCACACGTTCCAGGTCAGCTCCGGTTTGCTCACCAGTAAAATTGTGATTGATTCGTCCCATTTGGTGCGAACCTCGCAAAACCTGCATACAACCGTTTTCTTTTGTCGCTTCATCAACTGCCAGGAACATGCTGGCCATCGTCGGAAGCAGGCAACCATTGTTGTACCAATATCCATAATCCTGATGCCATTCCCAGGCTCCACCAACTTTTGCTTCCTTCGCACTGAGCTTCGAGTGGTAGTGATAAACTTCGCCTGCGAGCAATTGCTGCATCCGATACACGACCCGTTCGCTTCTGGCGATCATGCCGTAAATGTCGTCTCCAGGATGATTCCACAACGTCAGATTTGTCCGTTTTCCAGCAGCGTCTTTCACATCCATGGCTGCCTGCTGAAGTGATTCATCTGCGCGACAAGTTCGCTGTAACAATTCGGCTTCTTCGGGATCGAGCAAACCCTCGACCATAAGATAACCATCCTGCTCGAACCGAATCAATTCTTCTTCAGTCAAAAGCAAACGCGACATGCTGCAAAACCTAACCCAGTTTCTATGATTGAATTTTCAAATACTTCAGTCAATTTTGGTCTGCACAGCAGACCCTACTAGTCCAACTAGCGTTAAATGTCAGTCATTTGGACAGAGGCTTTTGATGTCCCGATTGG
>JAESQE010000535.1 GCA_016765335.1 Planctomycetaceae bacterium | reverse complement strand
TCGAAATCGTAGCACGCCAAAGCTCCGGTACCCATAAAGGACCAGACATATTTCCCGTCGGTCACTGGGGAAGGGGAAGCAGAGTTCCCTTCGTCGCCTCGGGCAACTGAATTCCCTTTGTCCACAACGCGTCGCCAAAGTTCTTTGCCCTGCCTGTTGTAGCACAGTAATAAGAGGTCATTTCCTGAGGGTGAAGTGAGAAAAATGCGATCTCCCCAAACAATCGGAGAGGCTCCAGCTGGTCCGGGTAATGGAATTTTCCAAGCGACATTCAGGTTGTTTTCGCCTGCAAATTCGATTGGAATCCCTTTTTCGTTGGAAATTCCGTTTTGTGTCGGGCCACGCCAACTGGGCCAGTTTTCCGCTTGAGAGCTACTTTGAGCCCCCAAAGTGACAACACTGAGGCAAATTGCCGCCAGCAGAAATTTTTGAATGGTGAATCGGTGGTGCATGGTCTCTATTTCCTAATTGAATCCAGCAAAGCTGTTGATTCCAGAGAAACTGGCTAATCTGTTGATAGTTAATTACCTGTTAATATGACGGGCTGAAGCGAGAAGGTCAAATCAACCGAGAACATTTCATATTCTATTGTTCTGCAAGAAGCAATGAAATCCTTGAGCCTTGAAGTCATTGCGAGTGTGCGCTAAATTGTGCCAGTGCATGAAGTTTGAATATTTCTTGCAGAATTGCTCAAGGGAACCTCTATTAATTCAAAAAGACATTACATAACGGAGGGTAGACATTCTTGTCTGCCTTGAATTGAGGCATGCTCAAACGAAACAGACACCGAATGTCTGTGCCCCATTTGAATTAATAGAGGCTCCCACAACTAGGCGTCCAGGACGAACACACAAAACTACTTGGTTCATTATAGATCCAACTTTAATAATAGGCAAAACATGGCAACAGCGACGCAATCGGAGTACAACGCTTCGGATATTGAGGTTCTGGAAGGTTTGGAAGCCGTTCGGCGTCGACCTTCGATGTACATTGGCGGCGTCGATAACCGAGGGCTTCATCACCTGTTGTGGGAAGTTGTTGATAACTGCGTTGATGAATTTTTGGCAGGTCACGCAGATACCATCAAAGTGGTGCTTCATAAAGATGGCACGTCTTTGACGATTTCCGATAACGGACGAGGTATCCCTGTTGATAAGCATCCGAAGTTCAAGAAGAAGTCTGCTCTGGAAGTGATCCTGACAACGCTTCATGCAGGCGGAAAGTTTTCAGACAAGAGCTACGCCCGCAGCGGCGGACTGCATGGTGTCGGTTCTTCGGTCGTGAATGCACTTTCTGAGGAACTGGTCGCCACCATTCATCGTGATGGCTTTGAGTGGATCCAGCGATACAAGCGAGGCCGCCCAACAACTCAATTGAAAAAAGTGAAGCCGTTTAAGGGACACGGAACGGTTATTTTCTTTCGACCAGACACCGAGATCTTTCGCAGAACCAGTTACAGTCACGACACAATCCGCCAGCACCTGGAAGACATTTCGTTCATTCATGCAGGGCTAAGTATTCGGTTTGTTGATGAACCTCGCGGTGAAACTCACGAATTTCATCAACCAGAAGGTATCAAGGCTTATCTCAACAAACTTACAGAAGACGAGAAAAAGAAGCCGGTTCATGAATCGATATTCACAGCCGAAAAAGATGATGGCAAACTGAAAACAGAAATCGTACTGCGATGGACTGAATCAACTGACGAACAATTTCGCAGTTACGTCAATGGTATTCGGACTCATACCGGAGGAACGCACCTTAATGGAGTTCGCTCTGCGATCGTCAAAGCCATTAAGAATTACATGGAGGTGCATTCGATTAAGCCCAAGGGGGTTTCGATTAGCGCTGAGGATATCCGTGAGGGAATTCTTGGAATTGTTTCCCTCTTCCTTAGTGACCAATGTTTCAGGGGCAGACCAAGGAAAAATTAAACAACCCTGAAATCACAAGCCAGGTGGAAGGGTTTGTGCGTCCTCTGATCGAAAATTGGTTGAATCAGAACGCGACTATTGCAGACGCGATTTTGGGCCGCATCATTCTTTCTGCCCGAGCCAGGCAAGCATCCCGAGATGCGATTTCTCAGGTGAAACGAAAAACGCCAGGCAGCCGAAAGAACAATCTGCCCGGTAAACTGCTTGACTGTCGCTCTAACAATGCAGCAGAATCGGAACTGTTTATTGTCGAAGGAGACTCCGCGGGAGGAACCGCAGCTTCCGGGAGAAATTCTCGCATCCAAGCCATTTTGCCTTTGAGGGGTAAAATTCTGAATACAGAATCTCTCAACATCGGCAAAGCGATGCAAAACCAGGAAATTCAAGATCTCGTCGAAACACTGGGCACCGGTATTGGCCCCGATTTTGATATACACAAACTTCGGTACGAACGAATCATCCTGTTGATGGATGCTGATTCGGATGGCTATCACATCAGTACGTTGATGCTGGCGTTTTTCTTTCGTCACATGCCAGAATTAATCCGGCAGGGAAAATTGTACATCGGACAACCGCCTTTGTATCGGATTACATCAGGCAGCAAAAACCTGTACGCTTTGGACGACCTGCACAAAGAAGAGATCCTGGCCTCACTGCCTGCGAATCGAAAAGTCGAAATCGGTCGATTCAAAGGTCTGGGCGAAATGAATGCCTCGCAGCTGAAGGAAACAACACTGGATCCGAAGAATCGAGTACTTCTCAAAGTAGGAATTGAAAATCAGGTCGAAGCTGATGAAACGTTTCATCAATTGCTGGGCAAGGATGCCAGCGAACGGTACCGCATCATTATGTCTGAGGCAGCACTGGCAGATGATCTCGACGTTTGATACTTTAGGGGACCTCTAATAATTCAAAGAGACATTGCGAGCGGAGGGTAGACATTCCTGCCTGCCTTGAACTGAGGCATGGTCAAACGACACAGACAGGAATGTCTGTGCCCCTTTTGAATTAATAGAGGTTCCCTAAAGTGATGGCTGCATGATAGAATTTCAGTATTCCCGACTCATTATTACCAGACAGATGGAAGCCCCAACGGATGATTTTAACTGGTCAGGAAATCAAAGCCCAGATGGGCACGAACATCTCAATCGAGCCGTTTGATGAGAAACACCTCAATCCGAACAGCTACAACCTTTGCTTGCACGATGAAGTGTTGGTGTATGAGGAAATCGTCCTCGACATGAAGCGGCCCAATCGCTTTACCCGACATAAAATTCCAGCCGAGGGGATGGTGCTCAATCCGAATCAACTTTATCTGGGCCGAACGGTAGAACGCACCGAAACTCATAATCTGGTGCCGATGCTCGAAGGACGATCTTCAATTGGTCGCCTTGGCTTGTTTGTGCACATCACGGCTGGTTTTGGAGATGTCGGTTTTTGCGGATACTGGACACTCGAAATGTTTGCTGTCCAACCAATTCGCATTTACCCCGGAGTCCCGATCTGCCAGATTTTCTACCACTCCATCGCTGGGGAAGTCACAGAATACACTAGCGGCAAGTACCAGAAAAACCAGGATATCCAACCCAGTTTATTGTATCGTGATTTTGAAGATGAAGACGATCCGCAAATGAAACTCGACTTTGATGAAGAATCAGGTAAATAGCCGCTCATTAACACTTGTTTTTACAGATAAAAACACGAAATGCCCACCGCTTGTTTTTGTTATTGCTGGATGTTTGGCATAATATCTGGGTCTAGAGAACACATTCAAGGGAACCTCTATGAATTCAAAGGGGGCACAGACATTCCTGTCTGTGTCGTTTGAGCAGGCCTTCATTCCAGGCAGACAAGAATGTCTACCCCACGCTCGTAATGTCTTTTGAATTTCCAGAAGTTACCTTAATTGATTCTCTGTGAAATGTGTTTTCTTTGTCGCAAAATTTCATCGGAACTCCAAAGCCTGACCAGGCGATTGGGATAACAATATTATGATTGATCAACTTCGTACAACAACAGTTACTCGCAACAGATACTTGTTGCGGGTCGGTGTCTGCGGTGAAACCGTTCGCTGTCTGGGTATCGATCAACCGTTATTCAAGCGTGGGGATCAGGTTGTTTTAGATACTGACCGGGGAGACATGCTCGCCAAAGTGATGCAACAACTTCCCGAAGATAACCCACCCGGTGATGCCCCGGACCAACAATCTGAAGAGCAAGTTTCGGATGTCAGTCAAATTCTTCGCTTAGCCAGTGAAGACGACCTACAACAGCAACAGCAATTGAAGCTGCGTGCAGAACAAGATTTCAAAGCTTGGGCTGATCGCATTGAGCAATGGAAAGTCGAAGTCGAACTGGTCGATTTGGAATGGACACTCGATGGCGAAAAGTTAATCCTGTATGTGCTTAACAGTCGCGGCCCAGAATGCACGAAACTTGCCATGCAGGCACATGCTCAGGGGTTAGGCGTAATCGATGTCGTTCCGGTTTCAGCAACAGGAGTGAGCATCCCCCCTGTAGAAAAAAGTGGTGGCGGTTGCGGTTCTGGCGGTTGCGGTTCCGGCGGATGCAGCAAGTAATACGATTTCTGCTTTTTCATCATCGTGGCACAGGCACCGAATGTCTGTGCTCTTTATGAATACAATACATTTTTAAATCATACAAAAACATCAAAACAGACCCGAGGCAATTATGTGGGACAAGTTGGAAGAAGCATTTCAGTCAGACGCAAGCACCGGCATCGAAACGCTGATCACTCAGCTCAGCGAAGGGGAAGATCCCCATCAGCTATTTGATGCCATCCTGTTGAAGTGGAAATTCGAAAAAGACTTGCCGTTGTTGCAACCGACTTCCATGGCTGATGTGCCGAAGGAATTCAAGGAAGAATTCGAAAAAGTTTACATCGATGCGGCTCGCGAAACCGGGCAAAGATTGCTTA
>JAESQE010000534.1 GCA_016765335.1 Planctomycetaceae bacterium | reverse complement strand
CTGCCGAGTGTGTTTCTTAAGTCTTGCAAAGACAACAACTTACAATAAAAGGCCGACCTCACTCAGGAGTCGGCCCTTTTTTATTGCCCCCCACTAATGCAGATGTTTTGCATTTTTCTTTCAGACTTGTTGCCCACCGAGAAGAAACTTACCTGTAAAGACATTTCACGCTCTTGTCACAAAGCAATTTTTTCACCTTGTCAATCGCGTCTGGTCACTGTAGCTTCGCAGTGCAATTTTCGAAACAGGCAAAAAATTCGTCCCTGCAATGGTCGTGGGGCGGATGCCGCGAGAGCAATGGCGATTCCCGTTTTCGCCGGAATGTTGATCGAGCCATTCACCTCGTTCCGACACTTTATTGTGGTTAATTAGAATTAAAAATGGCAACCGGAATGAAGGATTCGATTTGGGATGCATCCAACGAATAGCAGGGCGACGCGAAAGCGGAAGTCCTGCAAGAATTCAACACAATTTCGGCAGTATAGGTAATGTGAAGCGTTGTCATTACGAGTCACGTTGGCTAAGAGGCCAAAAGTAAACAACTAAAAATGGATTTTTCAAACTCTAAAAAAGGAGAAGCAAGGATGAAACGTATTGGACTAACTGTGGCTATGGTACTGTTTCTTGGGAATAGTTATTTTGCACAGGGTGATGATGGTCACTCAAAACATGACCATGCGAAACAGGGATTTTCAAAACATGACTCACTCCGTGTAGCAGTGCAGGGAATTTGCCCTGTTACCGGACAAAAATTAGGAGATCATGGGCAACCGATCAAAGTGAAAGTGGGTCAGGAAGATATTTTCCTTTGCTGTAAAGGGTGCCTGAGTGAAAAGATTAATCCCAAACATTGGGCAACTATTCATGCCAATGCAGCCCGTGCGCAAGGGATGTGCCCGGTAATGAAAAAGCAACTGCCGGCTAATCCCAAATCTGTTGTTGTGAATGGGCAAACAGTTTATGTTTGCTGTCCTCCTTGCACGAAAAAGATTTCTGCTAACCCCGGTCCATTTCTCGCAACAATTGATACTTATTACGAACAGGCATTAAAAGCAAAGCTGAGATAATTCCTCAAGAAGGAATCAGTTTTCTATCGTTGTTTGTAATCACAGCCGGGACAAGCCCATCTTGTCCCGGCTGTTTTTGTGCCAGATTGGAATACTGCAAGGTGCCGCTCTTTTACTCTGCCACTTGGATTCTCGCCTGAATCACGCCCCAGTTTACGAGATTTTTCAGCTCCGTTTTGTTCCCTTGCCTTGACCAACTTTACCCAAGCGGAATAATCAGACCCGCATACCAATTTTGCGGATATTTTCAATTGAATCAGTTGTAGATGTTTCAGCTGTTAGGTCGATATTAAAAGTGTATGTAATTATTCACTTAACCAACTAGGGGGGACAGGGATGTCCAGCTATATGTTTAGTCGCGATTTGGGCACAAATAGATGGCAGCATCTTATCGCAAAAACTCCTCTGATCATCGTGCTGGCAGGAAGTCTGTCCGTATGTGGTTGCAGATCGACGGACTCTCAACAGATTCTCGATCCGGAATATCACGCTCTGATCCATTCAGTTCAGCGAACCAGTTCCAGTGTGATTATTGCAGCGGCCGAGGCCGTCAGTCCGGTGTCGATTGATCTGGAAGGTGCTCATGGTCTTGAAGATTACATCGTTCATGCGATCAGGCAAAATCCGGAAGTCCAAGCGGCTCGAAAGCAAATGGAATCGCTGGCGTATCTGGTTCCTGTCGCCGCCAGCTTGCAAGATCCCAATCTCGCAGTGACCGTGCAACCCAAGCCAGTCCAAACGGCATCGGGCGAACAGACTCTCGCGATGGCGATCAACCAGAAATTTCCGTGGTTCGGAAAACTGGAAATGCGGGCGGGTGTTGCAGAAGAACAGACCAATATCGCCCGGGCAAAACTTGCTGCTGCGGAGTTGAACACGATTGAAAAAGTCAAACGAGCTTACTTCGAACTCTACTTCATTCAACAGTCAACAAAAATCACAGAAGCCGAGCAACAATTGCTCGGCGATATTCGTGATGTCGCCAATACGCGATACAAAACCGGACAAACCAGTCAGCAAGACGTATTGAGAGCGGACCTGGAAATTTCCAATGTCGAGACCGATCTGATACAACTTCGCCAAAAACTACAAAGTGGACAGGCCGCTCTGGCACGTCTCCTTCACATCTCCCCACAAACAAAAGTGCTTGCCTTAGATGAGATTCCGCGAAATCAAATGAAACTTAACTTGGAGTCACTCCAGGAACAAGCCATTGCAGCTCGACCAGAGTTGCACGCACAACTGGCAGCGATTCAGCGAGATCGTCAAACGGTTCAACTGGCGAGACTGAATTACAAACCTGACGTGACGCTCGGTTTGAACTGGATTAACGTTTCTGATTCAGGGATTAGTCCGGTCGCTAACGGGGACGATGCTTTTATGATGTCAGCGGGTATCAACATGCCGATTTACCGCAAACGTCTCGATTCGCAAATCCGATCCGCAGAAGCAAAAGTTGTCGCTACGGCTCGTCAATACGATGCCCTTAAAGACAATACGTTGGAAGAAGTGACCGACCTGTTTGCTAAAATTGAAAGCCAGAAAGAATTACTGCTCCTGTTTGAAGAGGACATCCTGCCTAAGGCCAGGCTGACACTGGAAGTTTCCAGCAGAGCCTACAATGTGGGCGAAGTCGACTTTCTGCAACTGATCGATAACTGGCGTGAACTGCTTCGGTATGAAATTAGATACCGTCGGCAAGAAGCGTCGCTGCAACAATCTCTGGCTCAACTGGAAAGAGTGGTCGGTGGAGTCCTTGTTACTTCCTATACCATGCAGTTGAATCATGAGAATTTGCTACCAACACTCGCAGAACCAACCCCGGTCAACATACCAATGGTACCACCGGTTCCTGAAAAGAAAATCTCGCTCAAGCCTGCCCCCAAAGCAGAGCTTCCCAGTATCGAACCTCCCAAACCAAAAGAATAGTTTCCTGATTCGTATTCGCGTATTTGTTTGCGAGTTGGGTGTCCCTTAGCAAGGCCACGAGTGATAGCTTCTCACAAGTTATAATTGAGTTTGGTATGAGTAATCTTCGAAGTAATCAATTGAAATCAACTCGCCAGATTAAATCAGAATAAGATCTGTCATACTGTAAGGAATAGAAAAATGCAGAACTCCATAAAATTGCTTTCAGGAATGCTGTTGTTTGCGATCATTTTTACGGTTACTGGCTGTGCATCGGCATATCGATGTTATGAAGGCTGTCGAGTCAATTGCCAATACTGTCCCCGTCCGGCGATCCCCTTCACACATTACACAGACTGCCAATGTCACTCCCGACCCGCATTGCAGCATCTTCAACAGGGTAAATAAATTTCCCTCGTTACCAATCAGGAGCCTTGTCGTTACCCACATCTTTATGATGTGATTTTCCTATGAGGAAGACGAAAGTACAATCAGCAGTCAATCTGTCTGAATGCAGCAATGACCCCAAAAAACAGGGGCAAAGCTCCGGGCGTTTGCCTAGCCCTGCCCAACGGGCTGGGCTGGGCTAGGTAAATTGCTGGGCCTTTGGCCCGGTGAGAAATAGAAAACCAACTTGTTTTTGTGAATTTTGCATT
>JAESQE010000533.1 GCA_016765335.1 Planctomycetaceae bacterium | reverse complement strand
GGTAAAGCAGGGACGATAGTTACCGAATTCCATTTGCCGGGGATGCCTCCGAGGCGACCTTCACGTGGCTTGGGTTTGCCATGATTAAATTGCCAGGATGCATCTGATGCAATCCTCAAATCTTTTCCGCTGGCAAGCTTAATGACCGATTCGAAATAGAAGCCCGCCGCGTTCGGACCAGCACCTGCGTTGGTTGCGATGGCAACGATTTGGTTTTCGCCTTTTTTCAGTTTGTCGGTTAATACCACATCAACAGGCTCGGCCCAATTTGTCCCTGCGACAACTTCTCGACCATTGACAAAAAGTTTGAATCCGTTGTCGCAAGTCATCACTGCGATGGCTCGATCAATAGATTCGTCGATGGTGAATACCTTGCGAAGCACAATCTGTTCGCCAGCAGGGGGGGATTCCCCTTCAGCAGCAGAGTCTCCCCAGATCCAGCGACCTGCCAGAGTCGTTTTCTGTGTAACTTCGGAGTCTATTTTTCCACGAAAGATGGGAGCATCGATTTTGAGAGGAGCAGCATCGGTGATTTGCCAAAGGCTATCGATAAATTGCTCAGCTGTCATTCTTTTTGTACGAGGCCCAGCAAAAACATACGGACCAGGTTTTCCGCCGCTGGGGATCACTTCCGAGCGAGATTGATAAGCCTGCGATGTCGCGATCAATTCAAGCACTTTTTTCAGGTCGTACTTTTGATCTACCAGATAGTTGGCCAGCACATCGAGCAAATCTTCGTTCCAGGGTTCCGCTTGCATCGTATCCACCGGGTGCACGATGCCGTGCCCCATCAACCGATGCCAAAGCCGATTGACAACCGTGCGTGCATAACGTCCATTTTGTGGATGAGTCATCAAGTTTGCCAGTTGTTGCAAACGGACTGGTTGCGATGCGTTCGGATCGACTTGCCCCAGTTCGGGGTACAGCCACCCAGCGACAGCTTGCTTGCCAATCGGTTTATCACAACGATGAATTTCCATGGGTCTGGTCGCATAAATTGCAGCCAGGCCGTAAGCTTCGCTCACTTTCCAGCGATCAATAAAACTATCGTGGCACGAAGCACACTTCATGTTGATGCCCAGAAATGTTTGAGAAAGACTTTGTGAAAACTGAATTTCAACAGTCTGCCCGGCACTGACATTTCCTCGCCATTTGATCCCTTCGATAAAGCCTCTGCTTTCTACTGTGGGCGGCGCAATCAATTCCCGAGTGAACTGATCGTAAGGCATGTTGTTAACCAACGCAGCGTACAGCCATTTGCTGATCTGCTTGCGTCCGCCGGTGATAAATCCGGTGCCCGTGTAATCGTTGCGAAGAAGATCGTTCCAAAATGTCAGCCAATGATCCGCGTAGGCAATATCATTTTGCAATAACGATTCGATGTACCGCTGCCTTTTTTGGGGATCAGCGTCCTGCATGAATTCGGTTCGCTGCTGCGGCGTGGGCAGTAAGCCAATCAAATCGATGGTCACCCGCCTGATAAATACTTCATCGGAAATCGTTGCAGGCCGACTCAGTTTGTTGACTGAAAAATAGGAATCGATCACGCGATCAACAGGATTGTCTCGTCCTTGTTGAATGGCAGGCAGTTTCGGGTGCCTGGGTTTCAGTGGAGGATCGTAGACATTCACTGCAAAAACGAATCCCTGCTCCCAAGGCATTTCAGCTGCAATCCACTCCTCCAACAATTTCAATTCTTTTTTCGAGACACGAGCTTTCCCCTTGGGAGGCATTTGCAGCTCGGGATCTGTCGAGGTAATCAGTTCCAGAAAATAACTTTCTTCGACATTGCCTGGGACAGCCGCTTCGTTTTCCAGAAACAGTTGGCGGTGATTCAGCGAAAAGCCTCCCTTGGCTTCTTTGCCGCCATGGCAGCCCACGCAATGCTTTTTCAGAATGGGCACAATTTCATGTGCGAAATCCGGATCAGCAGCCATCACTTTTTGTGATGAATACAAACCGAGACAACTTGTCAGGAACAGAATTAAGATTTGCGAGCAGACGAAATGAAACTTCATACGATAAAGCCTGACAATTAAAATGAAAACAATATATCTCCATCCAGTTTAATCCACTCAGGCACAGAATTCAAACTGTTTACATGAGTTACGAGCAAAAGGCAGCCCGTGTCAGCTTTCTAAGGCTCAATTGGTGGACTCATTATCCTGGCTAGAGTAGTATTCTATCAGGTGAACTTGTTCATTTTTACTTTATACGCTGGGAGTTTTCTGTGCTCACGAATCGATTTGTTCCTCGGATTTCCTTGGTGATTGCCATCACCGTCGCTGCGATGTTCTCTGGTTTTAACGCAACTGTCGCCGTTGCAGAAAATCACTGGGTCTCGCTCACTTCACGGCTTCAGCCGGTTCATGCCTATTTGAATCAGAAGCAATCGACATTTAATATTTCGGGACAATTTGATGTGCCAATCGATGGACAGAGCCAGCACATCGACTTTTCGCTGTCTAAACTCGGTCCCCAGTCATTTGATTTCAGTTGTACACACACAGATTATTCGCTGGTTATTCAACGTCGAAAAGATGTCACCGTTTTTGAGCTTCCACATCACAAAGTCCGATTTGTGGGCCATGGCGAATTGAGTACCGAAGATCACCTCGCGCCACAGGAACTACTTTCGCGGTTATTTGATGAAGATTCGCTCGCCTCGCAAGCCATCCCAATACTCCGTACCGCCCCAAGCACTTGGGCTTTGCTTCTGAAGCAGTTTGTGGATATCGAATATCAGGCACAAACCAAACAATGGATTATTGAAGACGATATCAGCATCAACATTTCGGGCGATGATTCACTTCCGATCACATTAAAATTCAAAGGAGAAAAATGGAACGGCGAGGTGACGTTTTCTCCTGGGCAAAACGTCAAGCAAGAAATTTCACATTCTGCTGGTTACAAAACGGTCAAACTGGATCGAGACGAACTCGAACGCCAGTTGACTCGGGGGGTACGCCGAGCAGCTGCGGTGCTTGCTCCTTCGTTAAAACTCACCAACCCCAGGCAAACGCCACTCAAAGTAGAACATGGGGAACTGCGCTGGGTGGAGGGACAACGAATTGCATTGCTTTGGGGAACTCCCGAGCAAATTGGATCTGCTCATGCGAAGCTGCTTCACGACGAATCAATCCGCTGTATGGATTCTGTTTTGCATGCCTTCGGGACTGTGCAAACTATTCTAACCGGTCGCTGGTTTCGTCACGATTTAGAAAACGCCTACTCTCGGCTTTCCCCGCATATTCCTGAAGATCATCAACGCGAACTCATTGCGTTGGCTGATGGATTGGGCTGGGATCGCAAACTGGTGCAAACATTGAATGTGTTTCCGGAGCTGTTTCATTGCTCTGGATTTGCTGTGTTTAATTCTGCAACCAAAGATGGCAAGTTGTATCACGGTCGAGTTCTGGATTACATGACCACCATTGGACTGCAAGATTCCTGTGTCACTTTTGTTGTTGCCCCGAAAGGCAAACATGCTTTTGCAAACGTTGGGTATGGCGGGTTCATCGGTTCGGTGAGTGGCATGAACGATCAGGGAATTTCGTTAGGGGAAATGGGTGGCAAGGGGGAAGGTCAATGGGATGGCGTACCGATGGCGACGTTAATGAGACGAGCGCTCGAAGAATGCAAAACACTTGCTGAAGTACAGCACCTGTGGTCAAGCAGTCCTCGCACGTGTGAATATTATTATGTCTTTTCTGATGGCAAAACAAATCAAGCAGTCGGCGTTGCAGCCACTCCCGAAAAGATCGAATTCGTTCTCCCAGGCACAGCTCATCCACTACTGGGCGAAGGAATTCCCGATGCGGTCGTTCTTTCTGCAGGAAGTCGCCTCAAACTGTTACGAGAACGAATCCAGGAAAAGCACGGCGAAATTGATGTCGAGACAGCGTTTTGGCTGATGAGTCGCCCGGTCGCAATGCAATCCAATTTGCACAACGTATTGTTCGTACCAGCCGATGGCATCCTGTACGTCGCCAACGCAGACCACAAGCACCCAGCCGCAGAAATGCCATACGTAAAAATCAACCTCAAAGCCCTGCTCCAGGAAATACAATCAGAGTAAATGAAGGCAACCTCTGGAAAATTGGTTCTCCCCCTTACGAAGAACCATATTTACTTTGTCCAGCCGTTTGCGTTCATCCAGTTTTCTACCAAGCCGGGCCAGGCGGAGGTGCCTGGGATTTTTGAGGCGAGGCCGACGCCGTGCGGGCCGGTTTGGAACAGGTGCAATTCGCCTTTGACGCCTTGCTCGATCATTGCCTGGTAAAACAAAATGCTGTTCATCGGTGGGACCGCTTTGTCTTCTAATGTGTGAAACAGAAACGTTGGCGGGGTTTGTGGTGTAACTTGTAGTTCGCTGGATAACGATTCGACCAGCTTTGGATCGGGATTACTTCCCAGTAAATTGTTGCGGGAACCGCGGTGCATGCAATCTTTGGTCAGTGTGATGACCGGGTAACACAGAATGGCAAAGTCGGGCCGGCAACTTTTCTGATTGATCAACTCTTTCGCTTTCGGGTTTCCTGCATCGAAATGTGTTGCAGTTGTTGAGCAAAGATGTCCACCAGCAGAAAAACCGATCACGCCGATTCTGTTTTCTTCAACGCCCAGTTCTTTTGAATGCGATCGCACATATCGGATCGCTCGTTGCGCATCGGTCAAAGGTGCAGGATGCGGGTAGCGTTTTCCTAAACGGTATTTCAACACAAATGCAGTGACCCCAAACGAATTGAACCAACTCGCAATTTCATGACCTTCATGCTCCATCGCATGTCCGCCGTAGCCTCCTCCAGGACAAACAATCACACCACATTTGTTTGCTGAACCACGTGAAACCGGGTAGATCGTAAGCGTTGGCTTATCTTCCGGTAAATCCCCGACAGCTCCCGGGACACCATCTGGCCAAAGCAAAACTGTTTTCAGCGGTGCTAACTCACCGGCGAAACTTTGGCTGGGGGCAAGAAGCGATGTAGCAAACAAACACAATAAAACGATGCGAGAAACATTGATGCAAAACATGAGGAAGTCATCTCCTGAAATGAATGAGCGATGAAATATTATTTGTACGATTCGATTTTGGTTGCGGGAACCTCTGAAAAACTGAAACTCAGAGCTATCTTAAAGATAGTTTGATTATAAAACATGCTAAAACCCCCTCTCACTCCCC
>JAESQE010000532.1 GCA_016765335.1 Planctomycetaceae bacterium | reverse complement strand
CTGCCGCTGTTCGAAGAACTTCAGCACCTCGACTGGATCACAGTCCCGGTCTCTGCGGATAACGAAGCCGGTCACCATCTTCTGATCGAAGGTATTGTGAACGACTTGCCCGTGCTGATCCGAGTTTGTGCAGAAGTCCCCCAACGCTTTCAGCACGACCAGGAACTGATCGTCCAGGAAAGATAATCTGATCGCTGAGAGAAGATGTCGTGGGAACCTCGAATCCAAAGGGAGCACAGACATTCCTGTCTGTGTGTTGTTTGAGCAGCCATAACTCATAACGGCACATCAACTGAAGCCAACTCGCAGTTTTTATGGGGCATGACACTGGTACTTGAACACCGTTAACATGATAATATGCAAATAGTCCGAGAGACTCTTTCGGGCTATTTGCATATTTTATTTACAGGAGTTGAAGCATGACTGGTAACGAAGTTCAACAAATCAGCCGTCGAGCGTTTCTGAAAAATGGAACCCTGGTCCTGGCAGCAACTGCCAGCTTAGACAGTTCTTTATTGCTTGCTGATAAACCTGTATCAAAAAAAACTCGCGTCGGAATAGTCACCGATTTGCACTACGCAGATAAATCAGCAGCAGGGTCTCGTCACTATCGCGAATCTCCTGAGAAGTTGAATGTTGCCGCGTTGCAATTCGCCCAACAGAAACCAGATTTCATTGTTGAACTCGGCGATTTTATCGATGCTGCTGATTCGGTGCAGACAGAGATAGCGTACCTCAAACGCATCAATAAAGATTTCATCACGATCTGCAAACAACGCCATTATGTGCTTGGCAATCACTGTGTTTACACTTTGAAGAAGCAGGAATTTCTGGATGTTGTTGAACAGAAGAAATCTTATTACTCATTCGATTCAGGAAACTTCCACTTCATCGTGCTCGATTCCTGTTTCCGCAGCGATGGTCAGGCTTATGGTCGCAAAAATTTCGAGTGGACCGATCCAAATATTCCAACCGAAGAACTCGAATGGCTGCAAGCGGATTTGAACGCCACGCAGAAAAAGACTGTTATTTTTGCTCATCAACGACTCGATGTCAGCAATCATTATGGCGTGAAGAACTGCCTTAAAGTCCGTTCGATTCTGGAGCAATCAGAAAAAGTGCTTGCCGTGTTCCAGGGGCATAGCCATCAAAACGATCACAACGAAATCAATGGCATTCACTACTGCACCATGGTGGCGATGGTCGAAGGCAGCGGCGATGCAAACAACGCGTTCTCTATCATGGAAATCGCAAACAACGGCACAATCAAAATCGAAGGCTTCAAAAAACAAGCAGACTATCTCTGGAAAAAATAAAACGCCAGCCTGCACTGATTTGACGCAATTCCCGTAAGGTAAATTAGTTCGAAGGGTGGCTGGGGTGCAAGTAAAACTTTGAGCAAATCGTAGTCAGCCCATGCAAAATCGACTGACCTGAAAAACAATGGTTCTGGCCCCAGAGGATGGATACTTCTGGGGCCAGAACCATTTAACTTATGCAGTCCATTATCTGTAAGCAGATCTCAAGTACAACTCAGAAATTAACTTGCACCCCAGCCACATTTTTATCGCATCAACCTGCAATATCATCTTAGCGTGATAATAATTGCCGTTCGGGGTGCCGATCTTCTAATTTGATGATTGCTTCGGTTGGCAAGGATACTTCGATCAGTTCGATGCCGCTGATGATGACTTCGCCTTTGATGGCTTGCAGGGAGAGCTGGATTTCTCCTGTTGAGGAAACATTCGAAAATTCTTTGACAACAGATCGCATCACACCGCCTGCTTGCTTGGCGATATCAAATTGTTCCAGCACTTTTTTTCCTTGAAGCGAAACATCGAATAACCGGTCGCCTTCTTTCAGATTTTCTGGTTCTGCAAAGTAAAGTCGAACGGTGTAGGAACCCGGTTTCAGGTTTTTTAGTTGGATCGAAGAAGCTCCTTGAATCCCAGATGCAGCCACCCAGGGCCAACCTTGTCCGCCCCTCACCCACAGAGAATGATGATAGTACGTGTTGGTTTCAGCCGGAGAAATCTGCAAATCTAACTTCGGGGAAGGACCGCCTTGAATGGGGTGATCCAGCCATAAGGTGCCGCCGTTGGTGACGCGATCTCCCGGTGCACCAAAGTTAATCCCCAGGCGTTGAATTTGTTTCGGTTCTGTTTCTCCCCACACGGTCCATTGTTCGTGCTGTTCAGGAAGAGAATACATCGACAACCCGACCGGCAACGGATAACTGCAAGTACATCCCTGATAATAATACGGAATGTTCAACAGGCCGTTGGCAGGGATAATACTGTTGGTGCAACCAGAACGCGGGCCGCTGATATGAATGGTTCCGCTTTCTGTTCGTTTATCGTAAAACGCAGCTGTGCCCGAGCGTACTGTAAACATCAAACCGTAATCGACTCCGCCATCGCAGCCGTAACTTTTTACTATCGCGCGTGGCTCCTGCTTACCGGTCATCGGATTGATTCGTTTCCCCACCACTGGAGCTTTAGGAGACCAATCACTTTTTTGCGTGGGTGGACGATACTGCGAAAGTTGCTTTTGTGTGATATCACGTTTGGGATAGTAAGTTCCTTTGGCTTTCACTTCTTCAGCCGTCATCTTGCGACCGGTGTAAATATCGCTAAATACGGGAGGCTTCAAGTTGTAAGGCGGTCGGTCTCCGTCCGGGTATCCTTTCCAATCTTTGTCGTAAGTAATCATCATGCCATCGACAATATCCGGCTGTGGTGCCCGCTTGAAATTCCCAACTTCATCTCCATACCAAAGCACTCCCAGCGGTGCTCGAACAAGTTCATCCGGACTGTTCCAACCTCCAGTGTAATTGGAAGAACCAGGTAACGCACCAGTTCGAGTCAGAACCGCTAACAATGGATTAATAACATCCAGCGAGGCTCCTTTTGACTGAGGTGGCTGGAACTGATCTAATAAGAAATAACCGCTTTTAGGCCCCGCTTTATTAATTGGGAAGTACGCTTTGCCTCCATAAGGGCGAAGCGTCTGGAAGATCTGCTTCATGAATTTTTGACCGGCTTCCCCTTCAGGAACAGTCTCAGCATCACACAAAATGAGATTTGCTAAATACGGAGGGAATTCAAACGTGACGGGGTCTGCATTGATGATATTGATGCGTGTTCCGTACAAGCCGCGATTGTCCAACGAGCGACGCTGTTTCTCAGATGGATTCAATTTGACAGCAATCAGCTTTAATTCTGTAATATCAAGAAAATCATCGATCGCGGAATCATCATGATCCCCCAACAGTAATGCGTAACCTTTCATTTCAGTAATTTCATTGATCAACGCACTGATAGGATATTCAATTTCTCTGGTTGGCTGCACATCAACAACGGGCAGCTTGTACTCAATTACCTTGCCTGTAGATTTCCCCAAACAGCTGATTGTGCCTTGCTTGGTGACGACGAACAGTTTGGCATCGGCTGAGATGATGCTATGAATATCTCCCTCGATCCCAGGGATTTTCTCTTCGTATTTGAATTCGCGATCTCCGACAACAACGGTTGATTGGATCCCGCTGGCTCCTGGTCCGTGACGTTGATCATCTTCATGGCGATCACTGTTGACATCTGAATCGAATACTATTTTTGTATCGCTGGAAACTTCTTGGCCTCGTCTGCGAGCTTTCGCATCTGCGGTGAACCAACCGCCGGGAACGCGTCCATCTTTGGGTAGGTTAAAATCTTTCAGGCGACCTGTGTTTTTATCGAATGTTGCTGGAAGGGCAGCTCCGCAAGGGACGATTAAATCGTCACCGCTAATCACCAAATACCCTTGAGGCGTGATTCCTCCAAATGCTGTTGCGTTATGAGGATGTTGGCCATAAATGTACCCCGTGTGATCATTCAACCAAATTCGTTTTCCAGTTGTTGCATCGAGCGAATAAATAAAAACACCTTCAAACGACCAGACACCTGCTGCAAAATAAAGCTTCCCTTCAGAAATGACCGGGCCACCGCGAACTGCCCAGACAGAAATCAAACGCTCATTCCCAATCAATTGACGATCAGAAGGAGCAGCTCGAAATTTCCAAAGCAGTTTTCCTTGTGCTGCATCGACACAATACATGTTGCCATCATCAGATCCGAAATAAACTTTCTCCTGCCAGACAACCGGTGCAAACCGAATCGGGCCTTCCGCATAATACCGCCAGAGTTCTGCACCAGTTTCGGTGCTGTAAGCTGTGAGTCGGTCGTTGCCAGAGGAACCAACAAACATTGTTTTCCCTGCGACTACCGGTTCATAACCCGCATCAAACTGCAACCGAGAATTACGATACGCAGGTTTCAATACCGGCAGCTGCCGAGTCCACAACAATTGCAAATCTGTTGGCAGCTTTTCGGCACTATGAGCAACTCGCCCGGCATCGTGCCGCCACATGGGCCAATCGTCAGCACTAAGCTGAGAAGTCGAAATCAACAAAGGCGACAGCAACATCGTTGCATAAACAAATGAATGGGGCATGACATTCTCTTCGGATTAGATTCATCAGGAAATATTCAGTCACAATAAAAGATGACAGCACATCGCCATCAATCTGCATTGTAGTTGTATTGTCACAAAGTCCGCAATATCCCCGACAGACTAATTAAACCGTGACGCAGGCCGCGCATGAAAACACCCGATCAATCGAAACTGACCGGGTGCTGATGTGTGCTTTTCGGGGCGACGAAACCTCCAGCCCGCAATAAAACCAGTTATAATACCGCTAAGACACACGAATAATATAATGTTTATTTTGCAGCAAGAACTGGAAACCGTCAAGAGGAGTTGAATAATTCCGATCGATTAATCAGAATGAAATGCTAAACAAGTAGGGGGTCTGGAACTATTCTTTGAATAATATGAGGTCTGAAGTGTCGAATCGAATGCGTTATGTAATGGTTGGTGGTTTTCTGGGTGCAGGCAAGACGACCACTTTAGCCAGGCTGGCTGGTCACTACCGTCAGCAAGGATTAAACGTCGGCATTGTCACCAACGATCAGGCAGATGATCTTGTCGATACCGGAATACTTCGTGGCTTGGGCTTTGATGTTGAAGAAGTTGCAGGTGCCTGTTTTTGCTGCAACTTCGACGAACTGATGGATCGCATGAAAAGCCTCGGCAAAGAAGAACGCCCTGATATCATTCTGACCGAACCTGTGGGGAGCTGCACCGATTTGGTGGCAACAGTGATTCAGCCCATAAAACATCTCTTTGATACAGAATTTGAAATCGCGCCGTATACTGTGATTCTGAAGCCGAGCCATGGACGCAAAATTCTGGCAGCTGCTAAACGCACTGGGTTTTCGCCCAAAGCAGAATACATTTTGCGCAAACAACTCGAAGAAGCCGATGCGATTTTAATCAACCGCTGCGATGAACTTTCCACAGAAGAAGTAGACGAACTGGAAAACTTGCTCACTAAGCATTATCCCGGAACACCCGTTTTGCGTATCTCCGCCAAAGACGGAACCGGCTTCCCAGAGCTGCTCCAATTCCTGGATCAACGAGGCGATTTCGGCAAGAAAATTCTGGACATCGATTACGATGTGTACGCAGAAGGCGAAGCAGAACTGGGCTGGCTCAATTGCAGTTGCCGGTTAGAAACGCCCGAGCCGATTGAAATCGATGATGTGTTAGTCGAAATTGTCGAGCTTCTTCGAATTGCACTTCTGGATGCAGATGCAGAGCCGGCTCATTTGAAAACGATTGGATTGTGGGAAGGGTTTTTCGGTGTCGCCAATTTGATCAGCAGCGACACACCGGTTCAACTGTCGCTGCCCTCCAAACAAAAAGGAAGCAAGGTCGATATAATCGTCAACGCCCGCGTCGCCTGCGATCCAGCCATCCTGGAAACGATTGTGCGAGATGCTTTGCAAGAGATCGCAAAAAAATATCAATCAGATCTCAGCTTCAAGCAAATGCTCAGCTTCCGCCCCGGCAGACCCGTCCCCACCCATCGCTTCAAAGAAACCGCAGATTCGTAAACAAGGAGTCGTAGGGTCCGCTATTGCGGACCACATCCGTGGAAGCAACACATGTAAAAATGGCGTTTATATCTCATGTCATAAATCACAACTGGCCCGCACATAGGTTGTGAGTCTTTTTGCGATTCGGTTTTTCAGCGGATTGTTTTTCGTTGTTCTTTTAAGTTCTTATAAATTTGGGATTACATGGGTCGTCATTTCTTTTTTGTTGAGGGAACCTCTATTAATTGAATCCACCAATGTTCTTTGGATGTTGTGAGTGATCGCCTGGAGTAAAGT
>JAESQE010000531.1 GCA_016765335.1 Planctomycetaceae bacterium | reverse complement strand
GCTGGGCAAGCCAGACAGTGACGCCCCAAGTAATTGGAAATGAATAACAATTCGGCGGGTGGCCCAAGGGTTTACTTATAGAATATTGAGACTGTTTTCAGGGTATTTCGGCGTATCATTCAAAACATCAGGAATATTTTGTTTTCTTCTTTCTCATTTCTCTTTTTGCAGGTAGTTTGTACTTAGCGACATAGAATTGCAGGAAAGTCGAATTCCGGACCGGCATCCTGAAAAATGACGATGCAATATTTTACGATAGGAATCTGGACATGGACAATCACAACTCACATATTCCTCACCCCGAATCCAAAGAACAGTTCAAAGAGAACATTCCGGTCAAGCACAGTAAGCCTGAGAACTCGCCGGGGGAGAAACTCAGCGTCAAATTTCATCTCGAAAAGCAGCCGTTGCATGTCGATAAGGCCGACTACAATTCGGGTTTCTTAGAATATTTCCGAATGATGTCCCAGGGACCAGACATGCGTCGCTGGAGTGGTGTCATTCTCATGATGATCATTATCATTCTGATTCTTATTGTAACACTCAGCCTCTATTTCGCGGGTGCCAACTTCATCAATCGCATCACGGATGTCATCGCAATGCAATAATCATCTCACGCGTTGCTTGTATTTAAGTTCGATGTTGAATTATCCTTTTGGCTTAACGTTCCCGTTCACGCCAAAGCTTCCTGGTGGTTACCTCGAAGTATAGAGGATCAAAACAATATGAACCGCTCACCGATTTTGTTTTGTTGTACCACGTTGCTATTAATGATTGTTGGTCAATCAAACCTGATTGCAATTCAAGCGTCCCAGAAGCGACCCAATATTGTTTTCATTCTCACAGATAATCATGGGGCCTGGACTCTGGGATGTTATGGCAACAAAGATATCCGCACGCCTCATATTGATCAACTCGCCAAGCAAGGCATGTTGTTTAAACGATCGATGAGTAACAATCCGGTTTGTTCACCAACTCGGGCAACGTACCTCACCGGACTGATCCCCTCGCAGCATGGTCTACATTCTTTCTTTGACCAAAAATACATGGTCGGCCCTGAAGCATATTACGCACTCGAAGAATTCGAAACGCTTCCAGAAATTCTTCATTCCGAAGGTTACGTCTGTGGACTGAGCGGCAAGTGGCATTTGGGAGAAAACATGACCCCACAGCCTGAATATTCTGATTGGACCACGATGGTCCGCGGAAGCACTTCCAACTTTTATGAAGACCCGATCATCGAAAATGGCGAAGTCAAGAAGACACCCAAGTACATGACTGATTTCTGGACAGATCATGCGGTCAGCTTCATCGAAAAAAACAAGGAGGGCGAAAAACCGTTCTTTTTATTCCTGTCTTACAACGGACCGTATTGCCTGAGCACATTGCTGTTGCGAGAAGCTCAGAATCGGCACGCCGAATATTATTCAGATAAATTCTTGCCTTCATTCCCCAGAGACAACATACATCCCTGGCAATACAACAACAAAGATTTCCACAACAATATTGTCAGCATCCGGCGTGTTGCAGCTGAGGTTAGTGGCATCGATGATGGGGTCGGAACCGTCATGGAAACGCTCAAAAAACACGGGTTGGATGAAAACACGATTGTCATTTTCACCGGAGATCAAGGTTGGATGGGCGGACAAAACGGCTTCTTTGGCATGGGCGATCATACCCGGCCCTATGCAGCTCACGATATGATGATGCATGTCCCGCTCATTTTCAGGCACCCTGCTGGCATCCAACCAGGGCAAAGCAACCACATGGTGACCAATTACGATTTCATGCCGAGCCTGCTTGATTACCTGGGCCTAAAACATCGCATGCCTAAAAAACCGGTTTCCCCCGGTCGCAGTTACGCCCCTATTTTAAGAGGCGAACAAATTGATTGGGAAACAGCGATGTATTACGAAATGGAAGGTTGCCGATCGGCTCGGATTGAAAATTGGAAATATGTCGAACGACGAGATCCGCCAGGACCAAGCGAATTCTACGATATGAAAAACGATCCGTTCGAACGTGTTAACCTTTACGGACAAGCCGAATACGCCCAGGTCCAAAAAGAATTGCAGGGCAAAATGTATCAGTTCTTCAACAAATACGCAGACCCGGAATACGACATCTGGAAAGGCGGCCGCTCCAAAGCCCGTCGCCTCTACACCTCTCCAAATCACCCCGACTACCGCCCACTACGGAAATAGTGAACTTAAAAAAACAGCCCAGTTCATTGATTCTTACTGACTGAAGCGTTTGTAACTCCTCGCAATTCGCAGGTAACCGAACTGCATTTTCACATAACGAGTGTTACGAATTGTATGAATTATGTTGCGTACATGCTCGATTCTTTTTACCATTTAAAATACATAGACGCCACATGCGTTACTCTTTCACAGTATTCACGTCTCCTCTTCTACAACTGGAATCTTGCAAATGAATCGTTTATTCGTAACCGGTGTAACATATTGCCTGCTGGGCTTGGCTTCGGTCAATGCAGAAGATGTCAAGGAATTCACCTTTGTAGATCTTAAAGATAAATATAACCACAAACTGGATGTTAAATTCGGCGATGGTGTTGATGGTCGCCCAGGCAATTTCCTGACAGTTCCAAGAGGCGAACAGTCCTTTGACGGCGTAAAGTTATTCATCGGCAATGGAGTGATCCAACTCGGTAGCACGACTATAACAAACAGACCAGGCAAGGTCGTCAATATTGAAGTAGAAAGCCAATTCAGTAAATTGCATATTCTCCATGCAGTGGCTTACGGGGGCGGACCAAACATAGCAGGGTCGCGTTATCATGTCGTAGCTGGCACACGTGTCGGTGATTACCTGATTCATTATGCAGATAAAACCAAAGAAACGATCCCGATCATCTACGGAGAAGATGTTCGAGACTGGTGGTTCCGTGAAGTCGAGAAGGGCACAACCAATAGCAAAATCGTTTGGATTGGTGACAACGAGCTTGCCAAGCAACTCGATTGCAGATTACGTTTGTATCTAACAACCTGGGAGAACCCGCACCCAGATAAGGAAGTAACAAAGATCGACTACATCGCTCGGAAAGATGAAACAGCAGCTGCGCCAGTTTGCATCTCCATGAGCTTGGAAAAGTAGTTCCGTTCCTTTTTACAAGTTCGTATTCTCTGTCATGACAGCAAAATCTTGAAGCGACTCGTAATATTGCTGCAGTCAGTACAGCAACCGGGTAGCTCATACGATCCCGTTCAGGGTCGTGTGAGTGCCGCAGGCACCCGAGGATAAATATTTGAGAAGCATTGCCGCTGCTCAAACAGTCCCTCACGTCAAAGTTTTGAATTTGCCTATCTATTTTGCTCCAAGCACTACAGTCATCAAGGAGTTGGAGCACTTTTTTCTGGCAGGAATTTCAGGGACAACACCATTGCCAGGTCTCGATCATTCAAGGCTTCCAGGTTTGAACGTTCTACCGCAAAGACGAACGAAACCTGCTTTCCCTGCGGGCTGGCACATAAATAGTAGACCCAAACCATTTCCAATTCCGTCGCTGTGCCCGCAGCAATCACACGGTAGATATAATTTTCATTTTCACTGGGGACTTCTCCTGCATCGATAATTTCGCTGACTTGATCTCCCAAAGAAGTACGAATATCATTTTCAAACTGCTCGGGCGAGACGTGCCTTCCCGGACCAGCGGATTGAATTTTTGCGATGTTACATTGACTCAGCAGACTCCCCGATTCCACAAGCCGCATCACCGTGACTGTAGGAATTTCCTGAAACAGATGCCAGTTGCGATCATGCATCAACCGAATATTCCAATGCTTCGACTGCAACTGTAACAAACCAGACAATGCTGGCGGATCCAATGGAATCTCTGCAATCGGTGCATCAGGAATCCCCTGCGTTTCCGGAAGAACATTTCGGGTCCACTGGATGGTAGCCGTCACATCCATCCCGGGGGAAACTGCACTGATACTTCTCTTCTCCTGTTGAATCAATTTGAATGCTGTCAACGTTTGCGACTTGAGATCGAAACTGCCTGTGCCATTTAACACGACAATAATTTCTGCCCCTGCGGTCGCTCCCGAAACTTCACCGGTGATCTGCAATTTTGCGATCCCATCAGAAACCGAAAGCAATTTCCCCGTAAGCTTCGAAGAAACCGCGGCTTCAATCCCAACAAACATTTGAGCAGCCCATTGGGGAATCGCCCAGGTTTCCCCAACTTCAACATCCTGACTCGGCAAAATCGGAAGCAGACATAACGGATCTCCAGGAATGGTAAGTAAATCGAGATCGCTTCGTTTTAGTGGTGTAATCTCGTTATACAAAATCAGCCCCGAGCGTTTCCCTTCTGCGATCAACTCACGCACCTGAGGCGAAAGTTGTAATGTGGTTGTCTGCTCTTTCACAACCACTTTTGATGCAGCCTGGGTGTACACTCGAAAGGAACGCCAAGCTCGGTTTTCACGCCCAGCAGAAGGCAATCTGCGTTCGGTGTACTTCATCGAGGCCTGCACTTCGAGCGGGAGATCTGTCGGTTTCTTCTCCCGGGAAGGCGTTTTCAATGTCCCCTTGGCGTGCACCTGCATCGTAACCTGAAAAGATCGAGAATCGTTGACTGGTTCTCGTACCACAAACGATTCTGCAAAAGTCGCAGTCTCTGCCAGGCCACAGCTCATCAACCAAGCCAGACAAAACAAACAGAAACGAACTCTCAACAAATGCACAAGCATCGTGTAATTCAACATAAAAATCATCCTTGAAAACTACCACTTAGATCGATGCGTACGATTTTAACCGGCAAAACCAATTGAGGTAAGCTGAATATCAAAGCAGAAGGAAAAATCAACGAATCGTCCAGCGACGCAAAACCGTACTCGCCAATATCGTAACAAGAGCAAACAGCCCGATCCCCAATAATGTTGACAGAAGCACCGCAGCGAGCAGTATATCGGTTCGAAACATCCCTTGTGCAGAAAAGATGTAATACCCCAACCCAAATTGGCCTGCTTCATAACCCGCAAAGAATTCTCCCACAATCGCCCCCACAACAGCCAGCCCCGAAGCTGTTTGTGCCCCGGAGATAATCTGCGGAATCGCGGAGGGCAACTTCAACTTCCACAATACAGCCCAGCGGGAAGCACCGTACAACTGGAAGAGTTCTTTCAATTCGCCGCTCGCCTGAAGCATCCCATTGGTCGCTGAGGTGATGATCGGAAACAGACTCACAATATAAGTAATCACAACAACGCTTCGGTTTCCATAACCGAACCAAGTAATAATTAAGGGCGAAATCGCAACAATTGGGACCGTATGCAGAAATATCGCATACGGATAACATCCTTGGCGAAACCAGCGAAATTCTGAAAACAATGTGGCCACCAACAACCCGGTTACCAGACTGAAAACAAACCCGGTCAATGCAGAACAAAAAGTAATCCAGGCCGCACAAAGCAAATCGCCTGAACGTCCCAGCAAAACATCCATCACTGCCCAGGGAGTCGGCAGCAAATAACGATCAATATTCCCGAACCGAATAACCAAATCCCAAACAATAATCCCCGCAACCAGACAAAACACGGGAGGCAAAACAGCTTTCAGACCATGCCCGAGCCATCCACGCCAGGAATCCTGCCCAGACCGACCCGCAATCAAATTGTCTGTCTCCGATTCATACATCTGCTGACCAACCTGTTTGAAGATTAAAATTTCAAGGGGCACAGACATTCTGTGTCTGTGTCGTTCGAGCATGCCTTCAATTAAGGCAGACAAGAATGTCTACCCCCCGCTGGCAATGTCTTCTGAGCTGTATTAAGAATTACTGATCAAAGAGAACCAAATGAATCCATTTATATCGCACATCCCTTTTCTATC
>JAESQE010000530.1 GCA_016765335.1 Planctomycetaceae bacterium | reverse complement strand
CCTAAGTCCTTGTCAGTACAAGGCCACGAGCGAGAGCTTCACGCAAGTATTAATTGAGTTTGGTATTAATTGAGAGAACCTTTATGAATTGAATCCCAGAGGTTCCCGAATTTAGCCAGGCTATAAAAACAGTTCAAAAACCCTCTCTAACTCCCCCTTCGTAAGGGGGAGAACCAATTGATAGAGGTTCCCTTGAGTTTGGTATTAGTCTGATGTCAGGTCAGTGAAATCAAATGTGTTTTTACCTGCTACGACTTCTGCAGACAATCCCGTTTCAGTACCAGCGGCATATTTGGCGGGAATCGATGCAGAAGCTTTGACATCTTCATCGTCCGATGCCATGAATCCCACGGAATGCTTTCCAATCTTTGCTCCTCTGGAATCGCCTGTGTATTGAAGTTCGTACTTTCCATCTGCATCAGTGATGCCAACAGATTGGCGACCTTCCTCGGGAGAAAAAACAACGATGACGCCGCCGAGAGGTTTTCCATCTAATGCGATAGCTCCTGTAACTGATCCCAGATCAGGTTGATCGCTTGATCCTCCGCCACAGCCGATACTGAAAAGGCTGATTGCAAACAAAATACATACCGATGGGAATATTCCTGTTTTTTTCATCTTATAATTAGTTTCTAAATCTAAATGTCCACAGCCCTCTCAGGCTTAATATTATGGTATCGATGGTCGGTTAAGTTTTACCAGGTTGAGATCGCAGAATAATCATCACGTGAAATAATCGAAATGATACCTCATGCACAAACAGACAAAAAGAACTGCCCCGATCAAGCCAGGACAGTTCTTTTTTGCAATAGGGTTGGGGGAAAATTCAGGGAGTCTCTAAAAATTGAATTCCAGAGCTTCTTGAAAACTGATGGATTATAAAAAAATAAAACTCCCCCTCTAGCTCCCCCTTCGCAAGGGGGAGAACCAATTTCCAGAGGTTCCTCTTATTTAGAATTCGCCAACGATTTGTCCATCATCTTTAGAGATGAGTCTTTCAAAAGTACTATCAACACCGAAAGCAGGATTCATTCCAAGAGAGATACTGTTTCCTCTGAAATCGATATTCTCACTAAGGAAACGAACAGAGCCGTCACATAAAACGAAATGCGCTCCACCTACATGAGGACTGTGGAAGCCTCGGGTCTGGTGGTTCAGGTTAATAACGTTCTGGTTAATTCCGTTGTATGCAAGTCCAAGGACTGCTGTTCCACCATTCTTGATATTACTGTTGGAGGCACTGAACCCAATGGCGTTCCCTGCCCCTACGACTAAAGTACCAACCTTCCAGGCTCTTTCGCCAATCGCAAGTGTTGAACTGGTTCCGTCCGTGATGTCACGAAATTTGGTTTTGGAATTCTGACCACCAATTCCATTTGGGGAGCCATAACTGGCGGGGTTTACTGCCGGGGTCGTGCTGTTATAGGAACCACTGACCATGACATAGTTTGACTTGGCAATGGGAATCGCATTGTTGGTTCCATCAGTAAGGTTTCTATTATAGTTGGTGGCCGCTAAAACCCAGTTATTAGTGCCAGGACCCGTATCCGAAGGACAGCTAAAAACAGAGATCGGAGTTTGCAACGCAGATCGTATGGCGGGAATAGCAAGATTATCTTGTAGCCTTACATTGCCGACGTTTAATAAATCATAGAGTGGCGCCTGTTCTACGTAAGGCAGGATGAATGCGCCCCAGCTGTAAAGCCCTGGTTCAGTCGAGCCAGTATTTACGGGGTCAACACTGATGTATCCGGGGGGGAATGTAGTGTGTACATCGTGGTAATTGTGGAGAGCCAAGCCAATCTGTTTCATGTTGTTTTTGCAACTACTACGTCGAGCTGCTTCACGTGCTTGCTGGACGGCGGGCAGCAAAAGGGCAACTAATATCGCAATGATTGCAATAACGACCAGCAGTTCAATCAGCGTAAATCCACGTCTTTTTGTAGTTACCAGGAAGCGAGATCGCATAGAGAGTGTCCTTTGTTAACTTGAAACTGAAGAAACAGTTTGACGAAGATAATCCGAATTGGAACCTCCAGATAAACTCGAACATACGCATAATGACATGGCAATGTCAAGTGGGCACTGTAAGCGATTTTGTTTCTGGGGCCTCATCGCATTTTAGCAACTTACGGAAGACTGTTTAATGACAAAAATCAGGTTAAAACTCCTCTAACTCCCCCATTCGTAAGAGGGAGAACCAATTTTTAGAGATTCCCTTATTGTGCATGACCATTGTCACAATTGTATGTTTTGAGTAGCCAATCGAGAGGCAAGATTAACGGCTTGATTGAGACTGTTGACGCTGGCGATGCCTTGCCAGGCGATGTCGAATGCTGTGCCATGATCGACAGAGGTGCGAATGATGGGCAGACCCAGTGTGATGTTGACTGCATCATCAAACGAAATTGCTTTTAAGGGAATGAGTCCCTGATCGTGATACATGCAGATGTAAGCGTCTGTCTGCTTTCGGATGTTTGGAACAAATGCAGTATCAGCAGGTAAGGGGCCAGTGATATTAATGCCCAGTTGCTTGGCTTGCTTGATCGCTGGAACGATCAAGCGTTCTTCTTCCTGTTCGCCAAAAAGCCCGTGTTCGCCTGCGTGCGGATTCAAGCCACAAACTGTTAATTTCGGCACTCGCCCACGATCGCCTGCATGGCAGAATTGGTGAGTTGAATCACTTCCAGAATTCTTTCGACACTAAGTTGCTCTGCCACCTGGCTGTATCCAATGTGTGCAGTCACCAGTGCGCACGTAATCCGCTTGGAGGTTAGCATCATACAGATAGAATCTGATGCTGTCTGGGTTGCCAAAATTTCGGTGTGGCCGGGGAAACGGATTCCTGCCTGATTCAAGGCTTCTTTATGAATGGGGTTGGTCACAATCGCATCGACCTTGCCTTGCTTGGCTTGTTCGATGGCTCGCTGAATGTAAACGTAACTGGCTCGTCCATACTCTGCGGCAACAGTGCCTGGCTCGACCAGATTTTCGTCCAGCGTTTGCATATCAATAATTGTTGGCTGAGTGATTGATCGAAGCTGTTTCAGATACTCGTCCCAAGTGAGAACGGGAGTTGTCATTTCCCAATCGAGATGATCAGCAACCCGTTTTAGAATGCTGGCATCTGCATAAACCAACGGAATGCATTCCAGAGCCGAACGAGGCTGAGCAAGATACTTTAAGCAAAGCTCGGGACCAATCCCGGCCGGGTCACCCATTGTAATTGCCAAAACAGGCAGCGTGTTATTTGATTTTGAAGACATAGGTGACGTGCAAGCTAAGGCGTTCCCCAACTTGTCTGCTAATGGAGTTGCTGAAGTTCGCCAACCCGTGAGAAACAACTTCCTATTGGGAACCTCTAAAATTGAATCTCAGAACTTTTTGGAGATAGTTTGATTATAAAAAGTAGGTAAAAACCCCTCTCACTCCCCCTTTGTAAGGGGGAGAACCAATTT
>JAESQE010000529.1 GCA_016765335.1 Planctomycetaceae bacterium | reverse complement strand
TCTGAGCGAGGGATTGTGATGGAACGCATCTGGTGTTGAAGCTCGGCTGGTTGATAAAACAGATGAATTTCGCAGTTGTCGTAATCCATCAACGTGCCGCTGCCTGAAGCAATTGAAAGAATTTCAGCCTGTTGCCTTTGATACCTACTGTTGGCCTGGAGAGGGTCGTAATCAACTCGCATCACGATGCGAAGCACACGGTCGGTTTGTTTGTGCATTCCAGCTTTTCCGCCTTCGACTCGCGGACTGGAGCCAGGAAACGTTTCTCCCAATTCGTCTGTCAGTGCCCGAAATGGTCTGGTGTGCATCTCCCAATAACCCCACAGCCCGAAACTGACCAGTAACGCAAAAGCAAACATGCCAAATACAACTGGCCTTCCTCTGAAACTCCGTTCTGAACTCACAGCATCCTCTTTTTTAGCAGAGCTAATTTAGTGTAGATCTAAAATAGAATCGTTATTGTTTACCGGAAGCAATTGTGGTTCCCTTATACCAAACTCAATGAGAACCTGCACTGCATCATCGTCCATGGCCTTGTATTTGTTGACCTGCCGCTGCGGAATTAAGTTGTGCTAGAGACATGAAATCAAATCTGACTTGGCAGGAGTAATTGATTATCCTCGCTCACAAAATTGACGACCGGCAGGTTCACCCAGCGTTTTGCTCATAGAAAATCAAAGAGGGCACGTTGAGAGTTGAGGTTGGTGATTCTTGTTGCTACGTAACTCAGCCAGAACTTGCTGAGTCACCCGGAAATATCAATGCATGCATGATTCGTTCAATGTCTCTTTTTTGCAAAAAAATTCGCAAGTTCAAAAAGAGGATGCCACGATAACACAGGAGAAAAGTTGCTATCGCTGCTGCTCAATAAATAAAAAAGGAGTGAGATTCTTATTGAATCTCACTCCTTTTTATCAATTACTTGATTCTCATATTAAATCGTAACGGATACGCAGTCGCATATTTGTTAGCGGATCGTACTGCCTGGTGTTACTTGACTGACTGTTATTTTCTTTTCAGCGTACTTTGCTGGGGACTCAATAAATTCGAGTGCGTGCGCTTCAGTATGGCAAAAGAAAAGTTTATTGTCGTACTCAACGGCCCAGCGAGCTTCCCCTTTTACTAGCCGATTGGAATGTGCTGCCATCACTGGGCAGGCTCCATCATATTGTGGCCAGTATTTTTGAGGGTTTTTCAAGAAATCTTTCTTGTTCTGCTCAGAAGAAAAATGAGCCGTAAATGCTCCTTTTGTGATCGAGTGACTAGAGTTCCCCTTGATCAACTTACCGTGCCTGACAACGTCAACAAGACAGTAAGGAGTCAATAATCCTTTTCCGCGAGAGTCTGTTAAGTCCTCAGAGTTATGCCCTTGAGAACTGGCTGATACCAATTGCAGAGTCTTCTTGTTCGCGTTGAGAAGACTCAGGAACTTATTTCGACTTTGAAAGCCTCTGACTCGATCTATTTCTCCTGTGACAGGATCAATAATCAGTACTGTAGGCATTGCGGAGATTTTAAATCTCCGCGTCAAATCTCGATTACGATCAGTATCGATCATCACTGCGACGAAGTGGCTCTCAATCAACTGCTTAACAGATCGGTCGACCAATGTGGATGCCTTCATTTTCTTGCAGGGGCCGCACCAGGATGCAGTGAACATCGCGACGATTGGTTTCGATTCGGCGATTGCCTGCTTTTTGGCCTGCTCGTAATCGGTTTGCCAGTGAGCACCTGCTGCAAAAACCGATTGACTCCCCAACACAGCAATGCAGGCCAACATTGCTGTGCAATGTATGATAGAAATTCGACTCATAACTTCTCCTCAACTCGTTTAATGTTTGACGCAGGCAATCTATTGCGCGGTGTCAAACAATGTGATTTCGACCTTTTCAGATTCATTCTCTAAACAAGGTTTTAATGCGAGGACTTCATGCCTTCGCAGAACGATCTCCATATCTATTGAAGGATCTCGTTCCTACTTAGATTTATTTTCGTACTTATTCTCTCTGCACTCTGTGAAATGACTCACTAAGGGAGCAAAAAGTCCTGTTATTATCGAACCTGATGATATAGAATCCATTGTTTTCAGATTCGTTTGACATTCCAACCAAGGGCGGGCAAGCCGGTTGGGTAAGAATGCCTGGAATAATTCCATTTAAAACAGGGGACTATTTTATTTAGAACAGGACACCGTGGAAGATTAAGCTGTATGAAAACGTGCCTCAGAACTGGATGCAATAACACCGTCAGGGCTTTCTTGATAGATGCGAAATTCTACGTATAGCTCTTAAGATCTCCAAGGGACCTATTACTCGTAATCCCGATAATCGTCACATCGGGATTCTACTTATCTGCTACAGAAAGATCTACAACGGCAGCTGTTTTTCTGTTTTTGTTGACAGAAAATTGATCACTGGATACAGCGGAATTTATACATTCTTAGCAATTAGACTGGAAGGCCAATCTCAGGGCTTGATGCAGTTGCGTACATCTTTTTTGGAATTCGCCCTGCTAGTGAAGCATCTCGTCCTGCCTGACAAGCCTTTTTCATGGAATTTGCCATGCGAAGAGGGTCCGTTGCACCTGCAATTCCTGTATTCAGAAGGACACCATCTACGCCGAGTTCCATTGCTACACAGACATCACTTGCGGTGCCGACCCCCGCATCGACAATCACAGGGTAATCTGGGTCGTCTTGCTTGAGATATTCCAGGCAAATTCGGATATTGTTGGGGTTGAGAATCCCCTGTCCGCTGCCGATGGGGCTTCCAGCTGGCATCACTGAAGTCGCCCCGGCTTCCTTTAATCTCCGAGCAGTCATCGGGTCGTCGGTTGTGTAAACCAGAACCTGGAATCCATCTGCAACGAGTTGCTCGGTGGCTTTGAGCGTAGAAATGGGATCAGGAAGTAAGGTTTTGGTGTCGCCAAGCACTTCCAGTTTGACCCAATCCATTCCTGGATTTTCCAGCCCTTCGAGGATTTCTCGTCCTAATCTTGCGACACGCACAGCATCTTCTGCAGTAAAGCAGCCGGCAGTGTTCGGTAAAATGGTGTATTTATCCAGATCGATAAAATCAAGAATATTTCGTCCCTGGTCATCGATGAGTCGTTCCCTGCGGATCGCCACTGTAATGACCTCCGCTTCTGAAATCGACAGGCAATCACGCATCAAATCGTAGGTTTGATACTTTCCGGTTCCAACAATTAAACGGGATTTGAATCGATGATTTCCGAGGACCAGTTCAGAGTCCTGAAGGCTTGGCGTATTCATAATATTAACTTTCTGGCAACGTTGTATTTTAGCAGGCACAACCAAGTCAGCAGGCCCGGAGTTTTACAGAATTTTATCTGCATATCCTAAGTGATTTGCGTTGTCATTATAGTGAGCACGGACGAGTTTCGCACTATCCTCCGCCCACAAGTGTGACGATTTCGATGATGTCGTTTGCTTGCAAGATGCATTGAGCATGCTCAGCTCGTCGAACTAGGCAGCGATTCTGTTCGACTGCCAGGTAGCGTGGATTATGTCCCAGATTTTCTAGTAAGTTGGCAATTGTCGTACCGACGTTTACCGTCTGGGATTCGCCATTAACTTGAATTGTGATGGTAGCTGCTGTCATATGAAACCAAACTCAATAAAAACCTGCGCTGCGTGATTGATCGTGACCTTGTACTGACAAGGGGCCAGGAAACACCCAACGTGCGAACAAATACACGAATGCGTATTAAACCGGGGTTGCAAAAATTTTGATTGCTTCTGATGCAATACTTTTATCAACCAGAACAACTGCAATATCCCCGGGTTTGAGGATATCTTCTGCAGTGGGTACACGCACGAAATCATCTCTGACGATGGATGCTATCAAAGTTTGAGAAAGAGACAACTCCTTCAAGGGGCGTTGCGCAACGGGAGAGCCTTCTTTGACTTCAATTTCCCAGATCAATACATTTCCGTCAGCGGTTTCGCCCTTGGTAAGAATCGGTCCTCCAGAAACCATTCCCAAAACCTGCTTGGCCATCACAACACGGGGGCTGACTGCGACATCAATCTGTAGCTTTTCGAGTACATTCACGTAATCTGGACGACGAACGACACTCAAGATCCGAGCCGTTCCTAACTCGCGAGCTTCAACACCACAGATGATATTATCTTCATCTCGCCCAGTCGCTGCGACAAAAACATCCGCTTTTCCAACTCTCGCTTCTTCCATTTCCGAACGCCTGGTTGCTTCGGCGTGCAAAATTGTTGTCTTCGGTAAGCGACGAGCAAGGTATCGGCAGCGATCTTCGTCTGATTCCATGATGACGACTCGGAATCGCTCCCCTTCGAGTGACTTCGCCAAGTTGAATCCAACTTCACCGCCTCCTGCAATGATGACATCTAAACGCCGAGGCGGCTTGTGTTGAAACATTTTCACGACGCCGCGAACTGCATCTTGCTCCCCGACAAGTGTCACATGATCTCCAGCCAGAAACGTGTCGTCTGCATGAGGGATGTATGATTTCCCGTTATTGGAAACCAACCCAATACGAACCTGAGCCGGGAGTTCGATGTCTCTCAGAGACTGACCAATCACTTTCGATCCTGCTTGAACTTCCACTTCCTGAATTTCAATGCCTCCACGGGCAAAAGTTTCCAGAGTGAACAGGCCGGTGCTACGGATCGACTTGGCTAATTCCAGTCCGGTCAAATGCTCCAAAGAAAGCAGGTGGTCGATCCCAAAGTGTCGCTGATAATCGAAGGTGCTGAAGTCTCGAAAGTTCGGATTGAAAATACGGGCAAGGCTTCGCTTAGCACCCATTGCTCGGGCCAGTGAAGCTCCCACGAGGTTGATTTCATCGTGACTGGTAACCGCCAGACAAAGATCGGCATTGGAAACATCTGCCTGAAACAATGTAATTGCATCGCAGCCTGAACCGTGAACGGTTTGAATGTCTAATCCTTCCCCTGAGCGTTCGAGCGCTGCCTGAGAAGAATCAACCAGACGCACGTTATGCTGGTTTTCGCATAATAATTTCGCAATTGACGTCCCGACCGTTCCTGCACCTAGAATAACAATGTTCATTCAATGAACTCTCTCTGGATTGACGAAGATATAATGCCATGTAAAGTACATTTCAGTTCGGCTAATGGCAAGCAGGTCAGGTGATCGCAGCAGATAAAAGCAGCCCCTTGACCCACCACAACTGCATATACCATAAAGAGTTACTCCTAATCATCGAGTCAAATAGGACTTACTTTGTCTTTCGTGAAATTAAGAAAAACTACTGATTGATTAAGCAAACCAACTTATCTAGAACAGAGACGAACTACATGTGGGTTAAAATCTGCGGATTCACTAATTTGGAAGATGTTCAGGCGGTTGCCTCGGAAGAGTTTCATGCGATTGGACTTAACTTTTATCGCCAGTCCCCCCGTTATGTAAGCGATGAACGTGCGAGGCAAATTGCTGCCGGAGTTAATGCTTCGGTTAGCAAAGTCGGAGTGTTTGTCGATGCCACTCCCGATGAAATCCGCCGCATCTTTAATCTGGTCTCTTTAGATTACGTCCAATTGCATGGCGACTATAGTATTGATGACGCGATCACGCTGCGGGACTTGCCAATAATTTGGGTGCATCGCCTGGGACCAGATGGACTTGCAGAGTTGGAGTCGGAATTGGAACAACTCGCAGAAGCAGAGGTGTTCCCCGAAGCCTGCCTGATTGATGCCCGCGTGAAAGGATCGTGGGGAGGAAGCGGGCAAGTTGTTGATTGGGACAGACTCGCGACAGAATACAACTTCGAATCTTGGCCTCGATTAATTTTGGCAGGTGGCCTTGTGCCTGAAAACGTTGCACAGGCAATCCAGAAAGTGCATCCCTGGGGCGTTGATGTTGCCAGCGGTGTCGAACAGGACGGCAAAAAGTCTGCCAGGCTCGTCCATGCATTCATGGAACAGATTGAGCAACCGAAAGCGTAAAAGAAAAAAGCCCGGCCTTTTTCGATGCAAGAGATCGAAAAAGGGACGGGCTAATATGTTGCAGATCATTCTTATACCAAACTCAATTAATACTTGCGCGAAGCTATTACTCGTGGCCTTGTACTGACAAG
>JAESQE010000528.1 GCA_016765335.1 Planctomycetaceae bacterium | reverse complement strand
CTTTTTGACCGAGTGAAAGTCGGTGACATCGCAGTCGACTCGCTGGATCTTCCGGAAGAAGTTTCTCCCCGGGAACCGTTTCAGTTTTCTGTTTATATCCAAGCTGACCGTGCAGCTCAGGGAAAGTTGATCATCAAGCGAGATGGTCAAATTATTGCAACCTCTGAGCAATCTTTTTCTTTGGGACGCAACCGTTTGCTGTTTCGGGATTTGGTAGATCGTCCAGGTTTCTTTACGTATGAAGCTGAATTGATACTCGATGACGATCCCGTGAAAGAAAATAATCGTGGGGAAGCGGGGTTGCGTGTGAATGCGGGGCCCCGTCTGCTGGTTTTGAATACAGATGGTCAGCCAGGGAATTTGGTACAGGCTCTCAAAGCTGGTCGCATTGATGTTGATGTTGCTCAGGCAGACACCTTCACCATTACGCAAGATAGTCTGGATCCCTATCAGGCTGTTATCATTGAGAACATTCCTGCTCGGGTATTTGGCCGGCAGGCAATGGAGCAATTGGCTCAGTTCGTAGAAGATCTCGGCGGCGGACTGCTCCTCACCGGAGGTTCACGCAGCTTTGGAGTGGGGGGATACTTCAACAGTCCGCTCGATGATATTCTGCCGGTTTCGATGGAAATTCGTGAAGAACATCGAAAAAATCGCTTGGCCTTAGTGATTGCATTGGATCGCTCGGGTTCGATGACGGCTTCGGTGGCAGGCGGAAAAACTAAGATGGATCTTGCGAACCTGGGAACGGCTGAGTGTGTTCGACTACTTTCATCTGGAGACAGCGTTGCAATTATCGCAGTCGATAGTAGCCCGCATACAATCCAAGGATTGATACCGGTCGATGATCCCGAAGCGATTGCAGGCAAGGCGTTAGGCATTCAAAGCATGGGCGGCGGAATTTTTGTTTATGAAGCGTTGGTCGCTGCGGGACAGGAATTAATGAGTGCTGAGCAAAGCACAAAACATATCATTCTGTTTTCTGACGCAGCCGACAGCGAAGTACCAGGAAACTATAAGAAGTTGCTCAGCGATTACGACAAAGCCGGCATCACAGTCAGTGTGATTGGTCTGGGAACAACAAGTGATCCAGATGCGAAACTGCTTGAAGATATCGCAAAACGGGGCAACGGCAACATCATGTTCACCCAGGATGCATCGGAACTGCCTCGATTGTTTACCGAAGATACCATGAGTGTTGCCCGCAGCAGTTTTATTGAGAAAGACCCTGAAGCTCAACCAGATGGAATTGCAGGTCAGCAACTGGTTGACTCCCGACTGATTGGAGACTGGGGCGGGGGCGGATTCCCGAATATCGATGGATACAACCTGAGCTATCTCAAACCCGAAGCAACCATGGGGGTTGTCTCTGGCGATGAATACAAAGCTCCGCTGTCTGCGTTTTGGTATCGAGGGTTAGGACGCGTGGCTGCGTTGTCTGTTGAAGTTGATGGTAAGTTTTCTGGAGACTTAATCCAGTGGGATGGCTACTCCGATTTTGTCATTACGCATGCTCGCTGGTTACTGGGGAGCGCATCTGCTGATGATGTTTTCATCAACATTCAGCGAGACGGACAAGATGCAGTCGCGACCATCGAGTTAGACCCGAATCGCAAAAACCGAGGCGGCAACGAAGTCCCCGAAATGATTGTGGTTCCTCCTGGAGCGGATCGTCAGAAAATTAGTAAGCCCGAATTTTCATGGATTGGTCCTGACACACTGCAATCACGATTTCGTCTTGATCAAATGGGAACCTACCGCACACTCGTAAAAACCAGCGACCGGGAATTCCAACGTGGACCTGCACTTTCTCTGCCTTACTCTCCGGAATTCGCCCCTCGAACCGGTTTACCACAGGGAAAAGAGCTGCTCTCTCAACTTGCCTCACTCACCGGAGGCGAACAGCGAACCGATGTGCTTGAAGTCTTCAAGAATTCTCCACGCAGTCCTAAAAAAGTTTCGCTCGTGCCTCATCTACTCACCATCGTTATTGTTCTACTGATTATCGAAATCGCAGGACGACGCCTTTCTTTATGGGATTATTTCAGTTCGAAAAGATTAGCCTCCGAACAGGAAACGCCTTCTGCCCAGACAGCGAAACCACGAAAATCAGTTCCCATCCGTTCCAAAAAAGCATTCCAATGGCCCGGAACCAACAAGGCGACTGCTGTTCCCATCAAATCACCTAAGCAGATTCAAACAGATTCAAGCAAAGACGAAAAGCAGGCACCAGCCGTAGACGTGTTCGCCCAAGCAAAGAATCGCGCCCAAAGAAGACACAAATAATTTACAGATAGCGAATCACAGATTAAAACTGAATCCACCACTCTTCATTGAGATTGGTAGAATTGCTGCGAGCTGGTTACCAGCTGATTTGTTCGAACATTCTTAAGAGTTTGTCACCTTTGGCGCGATTCAGTTGTTGTACAAACGCGACACGGCCCCGCAAGTGTGCGTGGAAATTTGGGTGTTCTTCACGGTTCTGAGAATCGGGGCCAGATTTGATGCAGTTGTGCAGCGTTGCTTTCAGGTTATCGTAGGACTTACGAGAAATGTTCGTCTTATCGTTCACAACAACTCCGGTGACCGATTGCTGCTTGGACCGCCGTAAGACTTTTCGTTTGCGACCATTCACAACAAAACGTTCCTGGCGAATAATCTGCTGAGTCAACGGCAGGAACAAACGCATCGCTTTGATGAATTGCCAATCGCCGGAGAAGGTCATGTCATCGCCGTAGCGGGTGTAGTTTCCGCCGAAACTTTGAGTTAAACCTGACAGTCGGATATCTAGAGAATAGGCAACTAAATTCGCAATCGCTGGCGAAGTCGGTGCCCCCTGTGGCAGATGCCTGGGCAGGAACAGTCGCATCAGTTTCGGTTCGTTACCAGGAAATTCTAGATTACTTGGGATGGCTGAAGTTGTCAGTTTTGCCAGCCACAAGGCGACTTCGCGAGAGTATCCGATGGATCGAAAAATGGCGACCACTCGGGAGTAGCGCACCCGCGTATAAAAATTATCGAGATCCAACTTAACGACAACATCTTGGCCCACATGTGGGCGTGCATTGGTCAGAATAGATCGACCGGTACAAAACCCGTGCGCACAGGAATGAACGGGAATGCGATCAAGAATTTCGTCCAGAATCTGCTCTTGTACTTCTTTAAGCATTGGCAGCGGAGCTTCAATGAGTCGGTAACCGCCGCTTCTTTTTTGCTTCCACGAATATCGGTAGTGAGCTTTGCGGATATCAATAGGACGCCGGGCTTCATTGTAGTAGTCGGTTAACCAGGCAACCGTTCCCAATGGTTTTTGCAGCCAATTGGCAAGATCTTCAGGAGTCTTCAATAAGGGAAGATCTCGCTGGTTGAGTTTGTCGGGGGAATAGTCGGTTGTGAGATCCAGGAAAGTCCCAGGCGATCTCACACTCGGCAATGCCATCCGGTAGGGTTGCTGCGAGACAATCGAGCTGCTGCGATT
>JAESQE010000527.1 GCA_016765335.1 Planctomycetaceae bacterium | reverse complement strand
GACACTTTCATCATGGTGGCCTTTACATGCAAAGACCACATCACCCCCGTTTCCTTGGCATCGGTCAAACTGTCTTCAAAAAACTCTGAGATTCAATTTTCAGAGGTTTTTTCAAGCGGAAAACTGAAATACCATGAACCAGACAACAGATCAACATTCACCGAATTACTTAGCTATATTTGGCATTTTATGCGTGTTGACAATTATTTCGGTCGTTGCAGACTTGGTTTCGGTGCCTGGATTGAAAATCCTTGTTGCCTGTATTGTTTTGGCAGTTGCAACTGCTAAAGCTGCCTTTGTGATGCTGTATTTCATGCATCTAAAATTCGAACGCAACTGGAAATACGCCATTCTGATGCCTACGATTATTCTGGCCATCGGGCTGCTGTTGGTCATGATTCCTGACATCTCTTTGCACTATTACGATCTCGACATTCCGCAAGTCCCTTAGGATGCGTGATGAGTCTCGGTGAATCTATGTGTTGGAGACGGTGCTGTTGAACCTGTGCCCAAACCGTTGAGCTTGTCCCAAGTCATAGAGGTAAGCTGGAGTGAGACAGGCAGTCGCCTGTGTCGTTGTCGCTCAAGTTCTCAATACAAAATTTATAACAACACTGGGTTTGATATGAATTCCCCCAGTCTTCATCTGTCTCTTTTTCGCCCCAGGCGACCCGACCAATAACGGTCAGTTGAAATTATGCCAGAACCATCTGCTGATTCCCTTGATGAAACTCCCCAAGTAACTTCTGATCGCAAGTCAGTCGGCTCGAAAAGTCTGATGATGCGTACCACCAGATACATTCTCTGGTTGCTGGTTGTGGTTACTCTGCTTGTGGTCATCAGGACTGGTCCCGATAAAAAAGCGGATCAAAATGAACTTGTGGCAACAAGGAAGCTCGTTATTGAGCAGCCAGGTGTTGAACTTGTTCCCAGGCCGGTTAACGATTTTTCACTGATTGAACGTAGCGGCAAGCCCGTTACAAAAAAGGATCTTTTGGGTAAGCCCTGGGTCGTTAATTTCATTTTCACCAGTTGTGCAATGAGCTGCCCGGCAAACACCAAAGCGATGATGGAACTCAGTCACGCCTGCAAAGATCTGGATGTTCGCTTCGTCACCATTTCCGTTGACCCCGAGCGGGATACCCCCGAAAGACTCACCCAATACGCAGAAGTTTATCAAGCCGACCCTGAACAGTGGCTATTTCTTACCGGCGATAAAGACAAAATATTCGATTTGATCCGTTACAGTTTTCTGCAAATCATTGAAGAGAAAAAAGGGAAAGATCGCCTGTTTGGTTATGAATTTGCACACACCGATCGCGTCATGCATATCGATAGCCAGGGTGTGGTCGCAGGTCAGTACCTTTCGACTGACCCGAAAGAGATGGCGATTCTGAAACGTGTTTTAGCCGGAAAAATGGAAGCTCCTGAAGAGAACCTCTTTCTGGTGCCTAAGGATCTGCCTCAAACCGCTCCGGATAAAAATGAGAGTCCAGCCGAACCTTCCCAGGAGAAAAAGAGTCCTCAGAGTCAACCTGCAAAGTTAGTCGATGTGCCAGTCCAAGCAGAAGATTCTCAGGTTGCAGTTCCCGATTGGCTTACTCGGCTGCCTGCAATCAATGCGTTGCTCAATGGTTGTGCCACGCTTTTGCTGATGTTCGGCTACATGTTAATTCGAGCAGGAAAACGAGATGCACATAAGAAGGTGATGCTGACAGCATTTGCCACTTCCGTTGTGTTCTTAGGTTTTTATCTGCTCTATCATTTCGGGCTGCGCCATTACACCGGGGAATCGTCCAAAAAGTTCCCCGATATTGGAATGATCAGACAAATTTATCTGTCCATTTTGTTCAGTCACATTATTCTTGCAATTACTGTCCCTTTTTTGGCGATCAGAACGATTTATCTGGGATTGGCAGGCAAGTGGGAAAAACATCGCACGATGGCCCAGGTGACTTTCCCAATCTGGTTGTATGTTTCTATCACTGGTGTCATAATCTATGTGCTGTTGTATCAGGTGGCTGGTGCTTAGCGTATCCTCGGGCCCGTGCCTGACTGTGATGTTTTAGAGAACCTCTGGAAATTGGTCCTCCTCTTACGAAGGGGGAGTTAGAGGGGGTTTAAAACTACGTTTTACTATCAAACTATCCTCAAGAAACTTTGGGGTTTGACTTGTTCCCAGGTTCCTGCTTGGCGACAAGAGAAAAAGTCATTATGAATAATATGAAAAAAATATTCCTGGGGCTGGTCATTGCCTGCGTTTGTATGCTGGCTATCGATTCTACAACTGCGAACGCCTGTCCGATGTGCAAAACGGCGACAGAAGACGCGGGAAATTCTCGTCAACCACAAGCTTACATGGCAAGTATAATAACCATGTTAACTGTGCCCTCGGCTCTTTTCTGTGTGCTTGGCGTCTCCTTGTATCGCATTTCTTCCAAAGAGCAGATCATTGCAGACCAATTGAATGAACAGGCTCGTCAGAAACCATCGGTCGATTAAACCGGTTTCTTCTACAAGATTTCATGCTTGAATCTTGATCGGACACAGGCTGTGTTGCCTTCGTACACATTTATTAAACTCGTAATTGTTGATTGAAATCATTATGGCTGAAGATCTTTCTAATCTGAATTTTGCAACCCGAGCTGTTCACACCGGAGTGAATAAAGACACTCTTTACAACAGTTGCACAACTCCCATTTACACGTCGTCCACTTATTACTGGAACGACCTGGAGACAAATTCCGGCTACGATTACACGCGATCTGCCAATCCGACACGCACCGCGTTAGAAGAAAACATCGCTGCACTTGAAGGTGGAGTCGCAGCTCAGGCGACAGCAACCGGGATGGCTGCAATCACCGCTGTATTGCATCTGTTTTCCCCAGGCGATCACATTATTTCAGGCAACGACATTTATGGCGGGACTTACCGTTTGTTTGCTGACGTGTTCACAAAAATGGGCCTGCGATTTACGTTTGTCGATATGGGGAATGCTCAGAATGTGAAAGATGCAATGACTCCGGAAACAAAATGTATCTGGATTGAAACGCCCAGCAACCCGTTGTTGAACCTGGTCGATATCGCAAGCATTACCGAAATTGCCAAGCAGGAAAATGTGCTGACCATTGCAGACAACACATTCCTGTCGCCTTGCCTGCAACGACCATTCGAATATGGCGTAGATATTATTGTGCACTCCACAACAAAATATCTGAATGGTCATTCCGATGTCGTAGGCGGCTGCGTCGTTTCAAAAACCAAAGAGTGGGGCGAAAAAGTTGCTTATGTCGTCAACGCACTCGGTTTAGGCTGTTCTCCGTTTGATGCCTTTCTCGTTTTAAGAGGCGTCAAAACCTTAGCACCACGCATGGCTGCCCACGAACTCGGTGCCAATGCATTGGCTACAATGTTGAATGAGCATCCAAGCGTCG
>JAESQE010000526.1 GCA_016765335.1 Planctomycetaceae bacterium | reverse complement strand
AGCCAAAACGGTGTCAACCAAACAGAATATTCAATGAGTAGCATTTTGAAATCGGCAGTATTTCCCGGCTGTTGAGCTTGCTGCACTGGTTCTGTCTGGGGCAAGATTGCAGTTATACTTGGGGCAACCAGAGTGCTTGCAGGTGGCAGAGGTCTGTTGATCAAAGGCATTTCTGTGGCAGGCAGCGTGATTTCTTTTGGAGAGTCAGCGACGACGTTCGCCTCAGCTATCAATTCAGGCTGCGGAGATTCTACAACAACAGAAGCAGCAATTGGTGCAGTTGGTGCTGGAATGAATAACAGAGTCCCCAGCGGGGCAGCAGCCATGCAGAGCAGCATCACGTAAGAAAAGGCGTATCGCGTTTGTGATTTCATGGGCACAATCGCACGGATGATGGCTGCAATCAGTCCCAGTGAAGCCAGCTGCCAAAGTGAATGCAATAAGATCCAGCTCAGCAGTATCGAGGTTTCGCAGTGAAGCCATTGTTGGAGATTCATTTCTCACCCCCTTTTTTTGCCTGACGGATTAAGGTTTGCAGCTCTTTGAGTTCCGTCGGGGAAATCTTTTTCGAAGAGATCGCACACTGCACCAGTTCGGACATTGCTCCGCCGAATAATCGCTCGACAAGATCTTCCACCACATCCTGCTGAGTCGCTTCTCGCGAAACCGTGGCTTGATAAATCTGCGGCCGGACCGATGCATCTCGTTTGAGAAATCCTTTCTCGTGGAGCACCTGGATCATTTTCAGCGTCGTAGAATAGCTGGTCTTTTGACGCGATGCCGAGGCAATAATGATGTTGTGGGCGGCTCGCACGGTGCACGGACCATGCTCCCAAAAGACTTCGAGTATCTGCAACTCGACGTTCGTAGGACGAGGTAAATTCGTTGACATTATAATCCCTTATCAGTTGCCAGAATGACTTCACTAATAACTTAGTGGTTCGAGATTACCGTTCACTAAAAGTTTCGTCAAGACGAATCACTAACCTTTTAGTGGAATTGTCAAATGGGGCCACGATCGCCTTGTTGTATCGTAAGGGGCTGGAAAGATGTTACACTTTGACGAACTTTATACTTTCCCTATCTGTTCGAGCATCCCTTCGAAAGACTTCGCATTATGTCGGTTTATCTTGCTGAATTTATTGGAACGATGTTTCTTATTTTGCTAGGAGATGGGGTTGTTGCGAACGTGGTTTTGAAGGGGACCAAAGGGGAAAACTCTGGCTGGATTGTGATTGCTTTTGGCTGGGGGATGGCGGTGTTTGTCGCTGTGTTCTGCGTTGCTCAAGTCAGCGATGCGCACATCAACCCGGCTGTCACCATCGGCCTGGCATGTGCTGGGAAATTTGACCCGAGTAAGATTCCCGGCTATCTGGCTGCTCAGTTTGCCGGCGCAGCCATGGGGGCATTTCTGGTTTGGTTAACGTACAAAGACCATTTTGCAATAACTGAAGATGCTGATTCCAAGTTAGCCGTATTTTGTACCGCCCCTGCGATTCGAAATTCCGTTTCGAATTTAATTTCCGAAATCATAGGCACCTTTGTTCTGGTTTTTGCAGTGCTACACATCACTTCTCCAGAAGGAGGTTTAGGTGCAATGGATGCGTTGCCCGTTGGTCTGCTTGTGCTTTCGATTGGCCTGTCTTTAGGCGGAACCACCGGTTACGCGATTAATCCTGCACGAGATCTTGGCCCCAGAATTATGCACTATTTGCTGCCAATCCCGAATAAACGAGATAGCGATTGGAGCTACTCCTGGATCCCAGTTGTCGGCCCGGTCATCGGTGGAGTGCTGGCAGGAATTTGCTTTGTCGCCATTGGCTAAGCATGCCGCGTGGCGAGAGTAGACCTTAGGATTTGGTGTCTGTTTTCGTGATGTGTTTTAGCAAATGAGAGGTCTCCCTCAAGAGACCGGCGGCTAGCGTCTTGCCGCTTACGATGCCCTGCAAAAATGAACAGAAGTATCCAACATCTGGGGCCAGGACCACTTTCTTTATGCAATCCATAATCTGCAAATACAGCTCAAGTACAACTCAGCAATCGATTGGCGCCCCAGCCACCTCTTTATCGAATCAATTGCGTAGCAACCCGAGGAACTGACCAAAAAGCAGGCTTGCCCATCACATAATCGAGAAGTAGTTTTCTACTGCAAAGTCGAACGCGCCGGGCGTCATCTTTTTTTCGATTTGTTTATACACACAGTAATTGCGGACCTGAAGTAGAAGGTCGCGAGGTTGGCAGGCTCGAAATGGGCGGTCCACTTTTTCGTAATGAGTTACGATCAGATGCTCAACCGCTTCTGCATTAAAAACCATCCCTGATTTAGGAGCCATGATTTCAAATAGCTTGACAAATTGTTCTCGCGAAGGATCGATCACTTCGATTTTGTAGGGAATTCTTCGCAGGAACGCTCCATCAACAAGATCTTTGGGCTCCAGATTGGTTGAGAACACAATCAGTTGATCGAAGGGAACCTGTACTTTTTTTCCACTGGGCATATTGAGGTAATCGTAACGTTTTTCTAAAGGCACAATCCAGCGATTGAGCAATTCGTCAACGGGCATTGTCTGACGACCAAAGTCATCAATCACCAACGTTCCACAATTGCTTTTAAGTTGCAGGGGAGCTTCGCAAGTTTTTGTTTGCAGGTTCTGTGTGACTTCGAGTTCAGACATTGTTAACTCTCCGCCGGCAACAACCGTCGGGCGAGTAATCTGAACCCAGCGTGGATCGACTCCCGTAAGATCAAAGATTCCATTTTCCTGATTTGTCTCAATTTCTTCGTGCACTCCAGGATCATACAAACGCATAATATCTGCATCGATGATTAACGCCCGAGGAATCCAGATTGTCGAACCGAAGCACGAGGTCATACGTTCTGCAATACTTGTTTTACCGTTACCTGCTTCGCCGAACAGAAACATCCCTCGTCCAGAATTGATTGCAGGCCCAAGTTTATCGAGCAGCTCTGGAGCAATTAGCAAATCTGAAAATGCTCTCTTCAGGTCTTCTTCTGTGACACCCTGCTTGGCGATACTTTGTACCTCCATCGCTTTGAGATAATCTTTCAGCAGAACCGGACCTGCCCCGTAGTAGTTACATTCTTCTGAGTATCGCTTGGCTCGCTCGCGACCAACTTCCGTAATGGAATAGAAGTAATCTCCCATTTCAGCAGAATCTCGCAGATCAAGAATCTGTTCGTATTTCCAACGCTTAAGCAGAGGGTCGATGATCGCAAAAGGAAGTTTGATTTGCTGGCAAATCTGACGACCAGAAGCCATTCCTTTGGAAAGTAAATATTTTAGAATCAGCTTTTCCAGATCATCTTCAGTCAATCCTGATTCCTCTAATGATTCAGGAACTTTAGGAATAAATGCTGGCTGCTCTTCTCCCTCATCACCAAGCAGCGAATTGACGCGATCAAATAACTCAGCTAAGTAGGAATCGTTTCCTTTTGATATCGGGGCGGAATCAACTGTTTGATTATCTTCTGCCTCTGCGAGTTGCGTTGTCTGATCTGCTAATGAATCTTCACCATCCTCAGCTTCATGTTCAGCATCTTCAGCAACGATTGTGTCTGTCTCGGCAAGTTCATCTTCAGAGGCAGTTGGTGTTTCCAGATCTGAAAAATCAAGCGAGTTCAATTCAGGCAAGCCAGTTTCCTCAGTGGAGACAGATTGTTCCTGACCGCCAGATTTCAAGCGTTTAAGAAAATCGGTTGCAGATAACTTAGACATAATTATTCATCAATTCACAAAGAGGAAGTTTCGCATTCGCGATATTTTTTGTTGAGGTAGAAATTAGTATTTCAGTTCAGGAAACTAAGGTTGAATTCTTTGAACTAAAATCGCTTCCGGTTAAACAGTCTGCCAAGGCTTATCTTGGTTCTCTACCTTCTGAAAACCTAGGTCAGACTATTTCTGGAGTAGAAAGGAACCGAAATTCTGCTTCGGATTGATGAGACTCCTTTGCAACGGTTCGCTGTAATCTGGATTATCGTTATAATCCAGCGTTAATATTCGATTTACTTCTGGCATAGTGTGTATTGTTTTGCTGCTTTGAATACTCTGAAGGGATTTGCAGATGCTTTTTTCCGATCAAACTGTCATCGTCACCGGTGGAGCCAAGGGAATTGGAGCTGGCTGTGTGAGAGTTTTTCATGCACAAGGTGGCAACATCGGCTTGCTTGATCGAGATCAACAAGCTGGAGAACAATTGGCACACGAGCTAAATCAGCAACGGGAAAACTCTGTGCTTTTCCTTCCCTGTGACGTCGCTCAGTTCGATGATTTTGAACAGTGTATCGATCAGATTGCTGAGCATTTTGGCCAAATCGATTCAATCATCAACAATGCTGGCGTGCATCCTGCTGCGACCTCTATTGATGATTTTACTATTGATCAGATGCAAGACTTGATGAACGTCAACTTTCTCAGTACATACGCTGGAGCAAAGTTTGCGATGCCCCATCTGCGAAAAACCAAAGGGACAATTGTCAACATTTCTTCGATGACCGCAGTACTTGGACAGCACCTTTCCACGGCATACTGTGCCACCAAAGGGGCTCAGGTCAGTTTCACGAAAGCGCTGGCGTTGGAAGCTGGACCTCAGGGTATTCGCGTGAATGCAGTTCTGCCCAGTAATGTTGACACCCCGCTGATGCGAGAATGGGCCCAAACCCTGGATGACCCACAATCCGCACTGGATCGTGTCGCCTCGCTTCAGGTTTTTAATCGCATGGCCACGCCGGAAGAAATTGGACGAGTCTGTCTGTTTCTGGCTACCGAACAGAGCAGTTTTCTGACTGGCCAGGCAATTGAGGCAGATGGCGGAGCTGCACTAGACTACTGACCATGCAAAAGTCTGATTCCTGTTGACATAAATACGATTTTCAGGCATTGT
>JAESQE010000525.1 GCA_016765335.1 Planctomycetaceae bacterium | reverse complement strand
CACACAAAGAGGGTGCAAGCACCGCATCCTACAATTGCCCCTGGATACTCGCGGCATCCTCTCACAAAACAGGCTCTCGCTCCCGAGTTTGTGGACATGCTCAAAGAGATCCCCAAGGAAGATCGGGAAGGATTTGTTTTCAATCCAATTGGCTGTCGTGATGTTGGTGCCAGATTGCGAATGGATACCGCATCAAAGCTGATTGCCAAGCTGGGGAGGTCAGCAGGTATCAAAGTTGCTGAAACGACAACTGGCAAATTGAAATATGCATCTGCTCACGATTTGCGTAGAGCATTTGGGCTTCGTTGGTCACGCTTGATTATGCCAGCAGAGCTAAAGGAAATCATGCGACACGGGAACATAGCAACGACGATGCAGTATTACGTGGGGCAGAATGCAAAGCAGACTGTGAAAAGGCTTCGCGAAAGCCTTGGTACCAGTTTAGGTACCAGCCCGTCAGAATCAGCAAATACGCCAAAGGGTTTTACGTCACAACCCGTTGGTAAATAAGAAGTTAAAAATGGGGACGCAGGGATTTGAACCCTGGACCTACCGATTAAAAGTCGGTTGCTCTACCAGCTGAGCTACGTCCCCCCATAATTTCGTTACTGTTGCACGTTTGCAGCAGTCAACGAATGCGATACGGAGATATTCGGAATGATGCGGTTCGAATTCAAGTCAAAAAACCACATTTTGATCGAATTACCCCCGATCCTAATGATTTTCTGAATAACGCCCCTCTTAATTGAGGTGTCTTCCCTAAAATTACATGTTGGGGCCTGACAAATCGCGTGTGACTGATGTGTTTGACTCAAACGGTGCCTAAAAGGTTCGCAGCAAGCCAAACAATCTGTTACATCCATCGCATCGCCGTATGCGGGCATAAGATAGCAGAAAGAACAGTAAGAGCAAGTCGCAGCAAGCAGATCTGTGTTCTGCCAGGCAGGTTGAACAAAATTGTTGTGGAATGTGGCGATCTTGCCGAACAGATTGACTTGCGAAAAGAGGAGGGATTCGTCAATCTTCCGTTCTCTTGGAGCGATCTGTTGAAGCCTAACTCGAAGCGGAACCAGTCGCAACAAACGAACAGGAAAGCAGCCCCCGATAAAGGTGATATTGCTGGTACAACTGGCGTCACGAATAATGTTTCTGCTCCTCTCAGATTCCCTGCTGATTATCTACCTTACAACTGCCGAGATGAAGGCTATGTCGTCTTTCCCAACCTTAGAAAATGATCAGAAGACCAGTATGCCTTCAGGGAAGCGTATCGGTTGGACCTGGTGCGTCTCACCTCGATTATGGGTTAGAAAAATCATCGGCTTGGATGATACACCTCGCGCAATTGCATTGGGAGCTGCGATAGGCACCTTCATCGCTTTCACACCAACCGTTGGTGCCCAGATGTTGATTGTGCTGGCAGTTGGTTGGCTGTGTAAACCTGTATTTCGCTTCAATAAACTGGCTAGTTTAGTTGCAGTTTATATTTCGAATCCAGTGACCACGCTGCCCATTTACTGGTTCAACTATTGGGTAGGCAGCTTTATTGTCCCGGGGAATTTAACCCGCGAGCGGCTGGCAACGTTTTTGGACTATCAGGGCTTTTCGCAATGGGGTCAAAGCTTGTGGGCGATGCTTGTTGAAATCGGTTGGCCACTGTTATTGGGGTCGCTGATTGTAGGATTGCTTTGTGCGTTACCAACTTATCCGCTGGTGAAATTTCTCGTTGAATCTTTGCAAGCGAGAAAACGGGCTCATCAAATCAAGCAGGGCGTTTGACGCTTGGCTCTGTCACCGAGTGGGCGGCACAAGTGGCGGCACAAACGCGGCTTCTTTCTTTACGGGAAAGTCTATCGAGGGGGCAGGCACTTTTTTAATCTTTAGGTCCTGCGATGTATTCGGTTTGACAGGCTCGGTCTTTTCCGATTTCTTCTTGTCGGTGTCTGCCTTCTTTGCCGCTGGAGAAGCTGTTTTTTTCTTCGGTGCAGGTACAAAAGGCATCGGAGTGGGAACTTCGATAAGAGTTTCGCTCGGGGGTTGTTCCGTGTCAACCTCTTCCCAGTCGGATTCGTAGCTTTCTTCTCCGTAAACGTATTCGTCGTCTTGTCTGTTTTGGATATCGTAGTATTGCCCAAAGCCTGAATGATAAACCGGAGCTGCACAGGTAGATGGTGCAACGCAACTGGGAATTTCTATTTGACGGGCGATAGGCACAGCACATGATGGGGGAACTGCACAGCTCGGTTCTGGAACGCAATCTTCGTCACAGCAATCAGAAAAATACGAAGCATCGTCAATCACTTTACGTGAGAGAAACGGTCGTCGCTTGGGATAGTTCCGTAATCGAGGCTGCGAAAAGGTATTGCATTGCGTTAAGCCGCAGGGATCAAATCCTAATCCGTTGTAAGTATCACATTCGCAATAAGTTGCTGGAAAACAACCGGCGTTATGTGATTGATAAGCAGCCCCGATGAAGCAGGAGTCATAAGAACAATTTGCCAGGCCGCAACATCCGCAAAGCCAAAGCAGACAAAGTGAGGCCAGAGATTGACCGCTTCTTAATCCATTGGTTGCCAAACCGGAAACAATCTGACCGGAATTAAGGCGTGATATATTCATTGGTCGAAAATTTCTGACTTCAGGAAATCTTCAGAGGGTGAAGCTGGTCCCGGTGGGGCCGAGACCAGCATTCGTTTCTCAGAGGAGAGAGGGGGGGAAGGAAGGGAATAGAGAGGGGTGAAGATCAATCAATCTCCATTAGTTGTTATCGTCCGGTATTCTGGGTAAGCGTGAGTGGATATTCTGATATTTCCAATTATATGGATTTTAATGATTGTGAGGATTTGTCCGATCCTTAGTCGTAAAACAAAGCTGGTTTCTAAGTTGAGTAGCTTGTTGATGATGTCTTACGAGTCGATAACGGTTGTAGGCCAGACTGCATTTTTTCGTAAAACTGAATAGTCGTTATGGTCGTAACATGTTTTGGCAAGGACGGTTACGACATATTTCATTTAAATGTCGAGCCTGCTTTGGTGAGACTTGTTCTTACCTGCTGGCCTACCACTTAAAACAAGATAAGTATTTTTCATGGATGATGATGAACCACCTGGCGTTCCGGAATGGGTTGTTACTTATGGTGACATGATGTCATTGCTACTGACATTTTTCATTATGCTTGTTTCATTAAGTGAAGTT
>JAESQE010000524.1 GCA_016765335.1 Planctomycetaceae bacterium | reverse complement strand
GTTCAACGCGCAAACAAATACGCGAATGCGTATGATTCCTGAGAATTCGGGAACTTTTTCCGCCTGGCACTCGTCTCACAATCGATCACCGTGAATAAAACCGACCAAGAATTGATTTCAGAGTCTGTCTCCGGGCAAACTCAGGCATTTGATACCCTGATGTTACGATATCAGGATCGGTTGTATAACGCGCTGGCACAAATTCTGCGAAACCGTGAAGACGCTCGGGATGCTGTTCAGGAAGCCTTTGTCATGGCTTGGAAAAAGCTGGAAACATTTCGTGGAGAAGCAGGTTTTTATTCCTGGCTATTCCGTGTCGCGTACAACGTAGCAATGAGTCGAGAGCGCAAGAAAAAACTGGCAACCACGTCGATAGATCACCAGTCTGCTACGAGTTCGTTTACCCCAGAAGATCCCCACCAAGATATCCAGCCTTCCCACCGAATGGAAACAAGAGAACGTCAATTGATGGTTCGAACTGCTCTTGAGAATTTGCCGGAAGAATACCGAACGGTGCTCGTTCTTAAAGAGATTGAAAATTTCAAGTACGAACAGATCGCAGAAATTGTTGATGTCCCCTTGGGGACCGTTCGCAGTCGTATTCATCGGGCAAGAGGTTTGCTGAGAGACAACTTATTAAAGTTACTGCCTGAAGGCGAAGTAATTGGTCGGACGTAACGAGTTGGTCGTAACTTTTTTTACTGATTGGCGACACTGTTTTAATTTTTATTTTTTTTCTGTGAGGTGGGGTTTCCCCATTTGAAATCATGAAACCTGAATTCAATCCAGAACTGATCTCTGCTTTTCTTGATGGAGAGATTACATCTGAAGAAGATCGCGATCTGCTAGAACGTCAGTTCGCTGAATCTCCCGCTGATGCTGAAACGCTTAATGACTTTCGAGAACTAGGAAATCTTCTGCGAGAACTCCCTGCTGAATCGACACCGCCTGGATTGCTCGAAGCTGTCCATAACCAAATTGAACGGGAGACTTTACTCGCCCGACCAGCCCAGCATCCCGTGCGTGGTCGTTGGTCTTTGCGTCCCATGCAGTTGATTGCATCAGTCAGTATATTGATGCTGTTGGTATCTGTGGGAACATTTTACTACATGCAAAATCATTTAGATACACTTTCCGGCGGCAACCAACTTGTTTACAGCGAAGCTCATACTGCCGCTGACGGCTTTGCATTGAATGACAACATTGAGACTGCTCTGGAAGATGGTAATCAGTTAGCATTTAGGTCAGCCTCTATTGATGATTCAGTGGCGAAACCAGAAAGTTTTTCGACAAACCTTGTCATTATTGATGGTAAGATGCTGGAGAACAGGCTCGCGAAAAAAACGGCAAGGCAGACTCGCAGCTATTCACTGTCCGGTAAGACACAGCCCGGTAAGACACTGTCCAGTAAGACACTGCCCGGTAAACCGCTGCCTGCGTTGGCGGAAGGTGAAGCTTCGCACGGGATTCCACCCTTGCCTTCAAGCTTGTCAAGAAGCCTCTTCACCTTGGCTGCGTCCCCTAAGCTACATGGAGTTCTGGAACCAGGTGAGTTGGTGCGTTATGTTTCTCAAAGCAGAGATAATCAAAATATTTCTGTTGTTGAACTGAGTGTTGTCGATGTTGAGGAAGCTTTTGGGACAATTCAGGTTTTGCTCACCAGCAATCAAATCGTTCCCGCATCACAGATTCGGAAATTAGAAGGTTTGCAAGAGGATCAGCAAATAAAACTTACAGTTGACGAACTGAATCAAATCAAAAAAGAAGGCATGATTGCTTTTTATGTCGAGGCATCTCAAGAGCAAGTTTTAAGTAGCCTGGTTCAAGTCAATCAAATTTCAAATGTTCGAGAGGTTTATTTTGGAGACGTGCCGAATCTTAAGGGGTCGGCTTATGTTGTTGAATCCCTGGCTAAAAACAGTGCTCAGAGATTCGATATCAATAAAGTCGATTCGATGAATGCTTCTTCTGATTCGAATTCAAACGGAAAGGGATCTTTTAGCTTACTGGAAAATAAGCAGGGAGTCTCTTTTGACAAAAAAAGTTCTGCTCAAGCTGGTCCTGTTCCCAACTGGTCCTTTTCAAATAATTTAGTACAGAACAATTCGAGTAGCAGTCGATTCTTTGGTCAAGGCATTCTAGAAGTCCCGATGCAGAGGCAGAAAGAGCCAGGATCAAAAGCGGGACGAAGTAGAGGAAGAGGGGAATCCAAAAGCAAAGCCATCGAAAAAAAATGGTCCTCGCATTGCACCGGAGATCATGTTGGGCAACAGAGCGGCGGGGGTTGCCATGGATCGGTTTAATTTTGCTGAATCCACAGCTCGTAACTCCTACCAAATACCGGTTCGGATACTTGCTCAAACGGGAAAGAAGAACACCGAACAGTCTCCCAGGGCAAAAACAAAACCTTCGCATGCAACGTCCTTGCCAGGTTCTAAGCCTGCTTCTGAAGTGACGGTTGTCGGTGGGCAGCCTGGAAAAGAACAAGCCCCAGCATTGATTGATAAGAATAAAGAGCTACAAGGCAGCCTCGGGAATCATGTGCGAATGTTGTTGATTATTTCACTCAAGAAAGAGGAATGAGAAATTGGCAAATACCCGTTAGGTAGTGAGGGTTAAGAGGTCGTATCAGGTAGGCTGGGAGATTTTTTGCAACCTCGGCGAGTTTGTCGATTGTGGCAACGAAATGATTCAAATTGACCAGTGATGAGGAGATCTGCTGATCTCTGTTTGACCTGACCGGAAATTGGTCGTAAAATAGAATCAAGCGGTTCTGATTCGTATTGAAAATCAGCTCGCAGGCTTGCGTCGTGAAACATGACAACGATCAGCAAGCATTTCGCAGTAAAGAAAAACTACGCACTATCTTTACTGTACGATTTTCTGTTTCACCAGATGAGGCCTGATATGTATTCCAGATTTACTTCGATCCTTGTTCGATCTGCGTTATTGATGCTTGTTGTCTGCACCATTGCATCTCCTGTTTTTGCACAGGGAACAAAGAAAAAGAAGCATGTCGAACAGAAAACGCTGATAGCCAAAGATGGCTGGCCCATTAAGATTAGCTATTACAAACATGAAGGAAACCGGGATACTCCTGCCATTGTGCTGTTACATTCTCGGCAAGGGGATTCTCGTGTGTGGACTAACGGGTTTGCAGATGCATTGTACAAAGAAGGTTTTGCTGTTATTGCAGTGGATTTAAGAATGCATGGCGAAAGCAAAAGGGAGACCGCGACCGGAGCCGCTGCGGATGTGGGGGATTTGAGGCCGGGAGTTTATCAGCGAATGGCATCAATGGATTTGGTTGCAGTCAAAAAGTTCATCTTCAAAGAACATCAGGACCAAAATCTCAACATGCGAAAAACGGGAATTATTGCTCCCGAAATGTCTGCACCGATTGCCTTGAATTACG
>JAESQE010000523.1 GCA_016765335.1 Planctomycetaceae bacterium | reverse complement strand
ACGCCTGCAGAAATTGCTGCTCGTATCAACGCTGCTCTTTCAGCAATTGACTTGTCTCAAATTAAGCCAGATGTTAGTGAGATATTAGCCAAGAATTCTAGTGAGATCATCGAATTGGCCCTGCTTGCACAAGCCTCTTATGACGGTCTTGATCAAGATGTAATTGGTGATTGGGTTCGTGTGAAAGAATTTCTAAATCCGAATGCACGAGGCGATGGTTTCCGCGCAGTCTTGTATTTCAATACAATAACAAAAGATTATGTACTTTCTTTTGCTGGCACCGACGGCTTGGCAGATATTAAAACGGATATCCAACAAGGGCTTGGGTACCAAACATCGCAATACACATACGCGGCGAAACTAGCAAAGGAATTACAAATTAAATATGGAACAAAACTGAGTTTTACAGGCCACTCACTCGGGGGCGGATTGGCAACATTGGCTGCTTCAGTTACCGGCTTGTATGCAAACACGTTTAATTCTGCTGGGGTGCATGAGAATACATTTAATAGGAATGGTGGCAAGTCTTTCCTGGCTGAGCGTATGACAATAGCCTATCAACTGTCAGGAGACCCACTGACTGGGTTGCAGAATATTATTGGACCTATGCCCGCTACGAATGGTTTGACGAATACGATACCAGACCTTGATTACTACCCAGTTTGTCCTAAGAATTATGGCGATTTAATGGATGAAATGGTCAAATTAGGGAATAACCATTCCATGGTAGAGCTGTTGAAAATGCTGGGTCATAAAGGCCCACCTTTGCGAAGAGTGGTATGGACTCCAAGAATTATAGACAGCGAGCCAATAAATTCTTTACTAGATATTCGTCAATGGATTCGTGCAATAGCAGACAGAGCACCAGTTCCCTTCTAAGTGTTAATTCGGTAGGATTGAATATTAATTTTCATGCCCCCTGAAACAGGAGAGCTTGTGAGCTATCTTACTCCAACTCAGAAACCATTTTTTCTCCTGCTTGTCATATTGCTTGCAGGTTGCGATGACGCTAGCAGTTCTTCTTCGTCAAAGCAGAGTGAAGGTAAATCATCCCAGGTGACTCATCACAAGAAAGCCCCGGTGTTAAAAAATATCAATGCGTATCTACCTAGTGAAGTTTTTACCGACCCTGATGTGATTGCATTGGCAGAAGCCATTCGAAATTCAAATCAACCGGAAGTTGAAAAACTGCTTGCCCAAGGGGTGGATGTAAATACCAAAGGGAAATTGAATTTTACTCCTTTTCATTTTACCATGCATTGCAATGACAAAAAAATATTCCTGTTGTTGCTAAAGCATGGGGCAAATCCCAATATCAGAATTACGCAAAGTGGAGATTGCATGACTCATTTGACCGCAATGATAGAAAGAGATTCCGATTGGCTAAAGATGGTCCTGGAAAATGGAGGCGATCCTAATATTACAGATCCTGTAGATATGATAACTACCAATGAAACACCTCTATTCAAAGCCATCTTTGGAAGAAGCCTGGAGAATGTAAAATTGTTGATTGATGCTGGTGCAGACATCAACCACCAGGCGGACAATGGAGGCACCCCAGCGATATATGCAGGAGTGTCTATGAGGTTCCAAATGGTTTACACCTTATTGCAGGCAGGTGCAGATTGGAAAATCAAAAATAATTACAATCAAGACTTGGCGTTTGTGTGCTACTTGTGCCCTTGGATTGACCAGAAGGATTTTCCGGTAGAGTATGAATACAAGCAGAAAGTTTTCAAATTCCTTGAAGAAAAAGGAGTAGACCTTAAGCAGGCCAAACAAGCTGCGTACAAGCATATGGGTTGGGATAAAAACCCGCTACCGATGGAAGAAACTAGTCCCTCCGCTTCAGTAAAGCCTGATAGTGATTCCAAGTTTATGAATATCTATGTCACGCCCTACTACAATTCAAAAGGCTTACAGATTGATGTCGGAAAATATAGCCAGGAACTGAAAGCTGCCACCTCAGAGACAATTCTTGATTTGACAGCAAAGATGCAAAAAGAGTGGGGAACTCTTACAGTTGAGAGTATGTATGTAACATCGATTCGTCTTTATGATCTTGGTTATAAAAACGAATCTGTCTACTGGTTTCATTCTGCACGATTTCGCGCAGGGTTATTTAAACAAGCTCTTCCTAAAAAACTGAGTGGTGGTATCGGCTCCGAAGACTTCGATCGATATCACGCACATTATGCGTTTCATTCTTTAGCTGGTGAGTACATCAACGGTTATGCCTTTGGCGACCTGGAAATGATGAAAACAACAATACATGAAGTCAAATCTGAAAGTATTACGCTTCCGAAATTGCAAACAATCTATCCCAAGATTCAATTTACAGATGCCAAGTTGTGGCCCGAAAATCAAAAAGGCATTGCTGAAGGCTTGGATAAATTATTGGACTACATCGATAAAAACGAAGATAAAATCAAAGCCGAACGCAAGAAGAATGGGATCGAAGATAAGTATTAACTTCGACCTACCAAACAGAAACCGCCAAGAATGATGCGGAGTTTGATTACAAGTTTGCTTTGGAGGGGTATCGGGAGACTTTGCGGAATGATCGGGCGGTGGCTTCTTCTGCGAAGTCTTTGGTGGATCAACAGCACGTTGAAGATGGCGAATCTTATAGCGAAGACGTAAACGGTGTCGGCACCTGGACGTTGGGCACCGCTCCGCAAGATCGATACAACGACACCGTCATCACCCAGCCGACCGCGTTGGCTGCCAATACTTCGGGCGATCCGGAATCAGCCAGTCTGAGAGTGGGAGCCGAGCAGTTTGAGGGCGGCGTCAATCTGAAAAACGCCTTCGGCAGCAGCATCGGTAACGGCGATGGTCAGCAAAGCAGTACCACCGAAATCATGTCAATGGCTACGGTTGATCCGGCAGCCAAACGGGGGGCCACCTTCAACATTGAAAACGGAATCGATTCACTCGGCGGCAGTCTCGATCAAGTGAGCACGGTTTCCGAACTGGGAATCAACTGGGGTGGAGACCTGACCAATCAGCAAACCTCCACCGCCGGCGACACCCAAAAAGGCAGCGAAGGCCCACCAACACCCCCCAACTTCAAAACCCCCACCAACACCCCCAACCCACAAGCCGAACCAGAAACCCCCGGCGAAACCTCAGCTGGCGGTACAACCTCCAACTTTGAAGAACCATGGCCAATCAGCGATCTCACCGAGCAAGAGCTCATTGATATCTTAAACAGCGGTTTAGAGGAGCCGGCAAACAGTCATCCGGAATT
>JAESQE010000522.1 GCA_016765335.1 Planctomycetaceae bacterium | reverse complement strand
GCCTTGATGCTTTCTCCCTTTGATAGATAAACTTTAAGAACAGGGAAAGCAGAGCTACCTTCAAACTCATAACAGACCACTTGGAAGAGTCAACCATGATCGGCACAGAAATGTCGCCATCGTCACTAATGAGCCACAGGAATTTTTGCATACAGGCTTCAGAATCGAGCAGTCCTTCGTCCATATTCACATCGATAATGTTGGCGCCACCTTCGACCTGCTCACGCGCAACACTGATGGCTTCGTCGTACTTTTCTTCGCGAATTAAACGAGAAAACTTTCGAGAGCCTGTCACGTTGGTACGCTCGCCAATCATCAGAAAGTTCGATTCCGGACGAATCTCATAACGTAACAGTCCTGCATAAGCAGTGGTGTTTAAACCCGTAGGAATTGTGCGTGGCTTTAACGCAGCTGTCTGTTCGCCAATTTGACGGATATATTCGGGGGTTGTTCCACAGCAACCTCCCACAATATTGACCCAGCCATTGTTGGCATAGGCAGCCAGTTCAGTTGCGACCTCTTCAGGGCTGGCATCAAAACCGCCCATGCCATCGGGCATGCCTGCGTTGGGGTAACAACTGATTCGACAATCAGCCACTTGCGATAAGGCTTCGACATACGGACGCATTTGCTTGGGGCCTAATGCACAATTCAATCCGATACTGAACAGCGGAAAATGCGAAACCGAAGTGTAAAACGCATCCACGGTTTGCGCAGTCATCGAACGCCCCCCGGCAAAGATGGTTCCCGAAACCATCACAGGCACGTTGACATTCTTTTCGGTAAACACCTGACTGATGGCGAACAGACAGGCTTTTGTGTTTAAAGTATCAAAAGAAGTTTCGGGGAGCAGAATATCGCAGCCACCATCGAGCAAACCACGAATTTGCTCTGCATAGGAATCGACCATTTGCTCGTAAGAAACCGGTCGGGTTCCCGCTTCGTTGGCGTTCATCGAAAGCTGAACTTTAGTCGGCCCGATACTGCCTGCAACAAACCGAGGTTTATCCGGATTTTTGCGAGTGAATTCGTCTGCTGTTTCTTTGGCTAAGCTGGCAGCTTTTTTGTTCATTTCGTAGGTCAGGTCAGCTAATGCAAACTCTTCCAGCGAAATGATATTTGCATTGAAGCTGTTCGTCTCGATTATGTCCGAGCCAGCTTCCAGGTACATGCGGTGTACGCTTTTGATTAACTCGGGCTGCGTCAGGCAAAGAACGTCGTTAGCGTTCTTCAGATCGATTGAATGATTCTTGAATTGCTCGCCTCGGTAATCTGCTTCGGTTGGCCTTTTATCCATGATCAACGACCCCATGGCTCCATCGAGCAAAAGAATGCGATCATCAATCAGGTTATTCAGCAGGTCAGCTGTCGAGTTTTGAGAAAGAACAGTCATCTAATGTTTTTCATCATTCGTTAAAAGAAGTTAGCCCTGAAACGCACTGAGCTCACAGGGAAACAACTCTCGTTCCCCGGGAGTTTAAGATACCCGTAAATTATAGATTCAGAGCTTCCAAGATTTGCTGGCACGCCTGGGATTTATTCAAGGCGTAAAAATGGATGCCGGGTGCTCCCTGGTTCAAAAGATCCTGACATTGCGCAATCGCGTGATTGACACCAATTTCCATTTGAGCTTCTTTGTCATCTTGAACGGCTTCGAGTTTTGCTGCCAGTTCGTCTGGGAAAATTGCTCCACACATGGCAGTAATTCTTTTGATGCGTGCAAATTCAGTGATCGGCATAATGCCCGGCACTAACGGGATTTTACAGCCCGCTTGTTGATACATTTCCCGGAAGCGATAAAAGTTATCATTGACAAAAAACAGCTGCGTGAATGCGACATCTGCACCGGCATCAATTTTTCGTTTCAGGTTTTGTAAGTCCGTTTCCAGATCGGCAGCTTCGGTATGTTTTTCCGGGTAAGCTGCGACCCCCATGCCAATTTCCGGGAAGTTCTCGTTGATGAGCTGAACCAATTCGTCGGCGTAGGAAAGTCCATCTGAAACCGTTTCAAATGACTCTGCACCTTCAGGTGCATCTCCCCGAAGAGCCATGATATTTTGAATCCCAGCAGCTTTTGCATCTTTAAGCAGCTCAATAATCTCATCGCGAGTCGAGCCAACACAAGTTAAATGAGCAGTTGTTGGAATATTATATCGCTGTTGAATTTGTTGACACAGATCGATCGTGCGGGTTCGTACGCTGCCCCCCGCACCGTATGTGCAGGAAACGAACTGAGGCTTGTACTGGGTTAAGCAATCCAGCATCTTAAAGAGTGCAAGATCTCCCTTTTCAGTTTTTGGGGGAAAGACCTCAATAGAGACGACTGGACGATCAGTTGTGAAAATTTCAGAAAGAGTAGTCATATGTGTACGTAAAGGGATCGCATTCTGCTTTCGATAGCAAAGCGGTCAGCTGGTGTGCTGAGTAAATACAGGAATTCCTTCGTTTTCCCTGTACGAGCGTAGAAACGCACTTGTGATCCGAGTTTTCTTTTTCTATTGTTACGCAAGATTGATAAACTGCGTTCAGTGTAGCGTTTCCTCAATCTGGATCGAGTGAGGATGCGAAGTTTCTCACTCTTTTGTGGTGATTACCCCCCGCAGACACGAATTCTGCGACGTACTCAGCCGGTAAGATGCAATAGCAAGCGGGCCCAGGCAGGGATTCTCCCGTACTCGTAGTGTTCAGTAGTTTCACTTTTTCTCGTTTGGGGAGCTGATCCCCTGATTTTGAACAGGAATTAACTTGATGTCGTCAACAGAATCGCTTCCGTACAAAGTAAAAGATATCGGCTTGGCCGATTTTGGTCGCAAAGATATTTCACTTTCTGAAAATGAAATGCCCGGCCTGATGTCGTTACGGGAAAAATATGGGGATTCCAAGCCACTTAAAGGAGCTCGTATCGCAGGTTGCCTGCATATGACAATTCAGACAGCCGTTCTGATGGAAACTCTTGTCGCGCTGGGTGCCGAAGTGCAGTGGTCCAGCTGCAACATCTTCTCGACACAGGATCATGCTGCTGCTGCAATGGCTGCTACTGGGATTCCTGTTTTTGCTTGGAAAGGGATGAACGACGAAGAATTTGATTGGTGTAT
>JAESQE010000521.1 GCA_016765335.1 Planctomycetaceae bacterium | reverse complement strand
TTTAATTTGGACAACAACTCCCTGGACCTTAACAAGTAACGTGGCAGCTGCGATTAATACGGATCTTGAGTACGTCAAAATCAAGACCAAACGAGACGGTGAAATTTATTACTTCGCCAAGGAAAACCTGAACTTCAAACGGCTCGCAAAGGAATTCAAAGAAGGGTTCGGGCGTCCGGAATGGCAGTGGCCTGAAGATGTGCCTAAGCTCAAGACGATTGCACAGATTTTCAAAGAGCAAGGCGGATTTGAAGAATTGGGGACGGTTAAAGGGGCCGAGATGGTCGGCTGGAAGTATGAAGGCCCGTTTGATGGATTGGACGCGCAGAAAGATCAACGTGAATGGGCTAGTAACTCATATCCGTATGCAATCACAATTCTTGATGGGATTCTTACTCAGATAAGCGACGATTCTGCACTAGCAGCCAACTGGCCAGATGCAAAAGCAGTCGATGTGTTTTCAGCGATTGAATCCCACCTAGTGTCATTATTTCCGAGAATGGATGGGGTGCGACGAAATAAAAATGATTTCGACGATGCAATTAATGGTGTCGCTCGCAAATTACTAACGGCTGCAATGGGGAATGCACAAGTATTACTTGCCCTAAAACTAGCAGAAATTGATTTAAGTAATTCTTTTGATTGGATTGCTAATAGAAAAATTCAGCAGGAAGAATTACTCGAAAACATTCGTTTTGATGTTATAGATTTTCTGAAGTGTTTGGTAGCTGAGCTTAAGGAAGTTGCTGTTGCTTCATCAATGGGCCGCCATCACATTATAGATGGAGGACGTGATAGTATCGGGAAAGCAAATGTTGTCGCAGGTGAAGGAACAGGAATCGTACATACGGCCCCGGGCTGCGGTGAAATCGATCATAAAATGGGCCTTCATTACGGATTGCCAATACTTGCACCGTTGGGCGAAGATGGTCGTTTTCAGGAAGGTTTTGGGGAATTCACCGGCAAAGAAGCGATCGATTCGACAACGGTTGATCTTGTTCTTGAAAAGTTGAAAGAGAGCGGCAGCCTGGTTTATGTCGAGCGTTATCCGCATATTTATCCGCACTGTTGGCGAACCGGGGAGGAGCTTGTTTTCCGTCTGGTTGATGAATGGTTTATCAACATGGATTGGCGGGAAGAGATCATGGATGTCACCAAAGAAATCAATTGGTTGCCCGAAAGTGTGGATGGTAAAAACCGCGAACTGGAATGGCTTTCCAACATGCGGGACTGGATGATTTCCAAGAAACGCTTCTGGGGTTTGGCGCTGCCAATTTGGGTAGACCCGGATGATCCGACCGATTTTGATGTCATGGGTTCCTTGGATGAACTCAAGCAGCGAGCTGTTGAAGGTTGGGATGAATTTGAAGGGCATACGCCTCATCGCCCCTGGATCGATGGCGTCAAAATCAAAAGCGAAAAAACGGGTGCAATCCTTTCACGTATCGAAGATGTGGGAAATCCGTGGCTTGATGCAGGGATCACTCCGTTTTCTACGATGGGATACAACACGCATCCTGAAGTTTGGAAACAGTGGTTCCCGGCTGAGTTTGTGACGGAATGTTTTCCGGGCCAGTTCCGCAACTGGTTCTATTCGATGCTCGCACTCTCAACGATGATGAGGCACGACGAAACAGACGACCCAGCTGAAAAACGCCCATTCAAAGCTTTGCTTGGTCATCGTCTGGTGATGAATGAAGCGGGACAGCCGATGCATAAATCGGACGGGACAGCGATCTGGTTTGAGGAAGCAGCAGAACAGCTGGGCGTTGATACGATACGTTGGTTGTATCTGGCTCAAAATCCGGCCTCAGATTTAAGGTTTGGGACCAGGCACGCCGACGAACCGACTGCTATTCTTACTCCCGAAGGTGAAATCACAGAAACCAAAGAAGGCTTCACCATTTGCAAAGTGACCAGTGGGCCGGCAGATGCGATCCGCAGACAGTATTTGATTCCGCTTTGGAATTCGTATGCGTTTTTCATCAACTATGCTCGGCTCGATGAGTTTGATCCGACAGCAGAACCGATTCCGTATAAAGATCGCCAGGAAATTGATCACTGGATTTTATCCCGGTTACAGTCCTTGATTCAAACCGCTCATGAATCGTTTGGTGACTACGATGTGGCGACATTCGTTAATAGCACCGGAACATTCATTGATGATCTTTCCAATTGGTACATTCGTCGAAATCGCAGACGCTTCTGGCGTAGTAAAGATGCGAGCGATCGTGATAAAACCGCAGCTTATCAGACGTTGTACGAAGTCCTTTTGACTTTGTGTAAGCTCATTGCACCCGTGGCACCGTTCCTGGCTGAGCGAATGTATCAGAATTTGACATCAGGTATCGACTTGAATCAGGGGGTTGATTCCGGCTCGAATCAGGGCGATTCTAAGCATCCTGAATCGGTGCATCTGTGTGATTATCCGGTGGTTAACGATGATTTGTTGGATCCGGTTTTGAATGAACGAACCGCGACTGTGCAGCGAGTTGTGAAGCTCGGGCATCAAGTTCGTGAATTGGCGAACTTGCGTGTGCGTCAGCCTTTGGCGGAAATTCGAATCTGTATTGAGGGTGAGCAGGATCAGGCAGCCATTTCGAAATTCGAAGATGTGATCGCTGGCGAATTGAATGTCAAGAAAGTCACAGCTGTCGAAACACTCGAAGGCATCGTGCAATATGGTTATAAGCCGAACCTGAAAACGCTGGGGCCTAAATACGGCAAGTTACTCGGCATCCTTCGCAAGGAACTTCCTCTGGCAGATCCAGACTTGCTGGCTCCACTGAGATCTGGTGAGACAGTGACCATCGAACTGGCAGGCAACGAAATTACGCTCGAACCCAATGACGTTCTAGTCAGCACCGAACAGTCCAGCGACTGGGGCTGTGCAGATGAAGGCGGAATTCAAGTGGCTGAAGGCGGGATTCAACTGGGTAAAGGCGGGATTCAAGTAGCAGTTTCGACCGAGTTGACTGAAGAGTTGATTCTGGAAGGCATGGCTCGCGATTTCGTGCGTCACATCCAACAGGCCCGTAAGGATAATGGTCTGGAAATTGAGAACCGCATCGAGATTTATTACCAGTCAGAAAACGATCTTGTTCGCAAAGCCATCAAGCAGTGGGAGAACCACATC
>JAESQE010000520.1 GCA_016765335.1 Planctomycetaceae bacterium | reverse complement strand
GTATAGATATCGGTATGCATATCCCATCCGCCATAGGTCACCTCAACAAAGCGGACATTCTTTTCAATTAAACGCCGGGCAAGCAGGCAGCCTTGGCCAAAGCGATCTCGACCATATTTATCACGAAGATCACTCTCTTCCTCTTTGATATCAAACACTTTCAATTCGTCGCTGGAAAGTAGACCAGTGGCTTGCTGATAAAACTTGTTATAAGCATCGACCTTAGTCTGCTTGTATTTAGCCTGGAAAGATTTATCAAATTTTTTGATCAATCTCATTCGACTGTCAAAGCTATCTTCAGCGAGGTAGTCAGGCCCTTTTGTGTTTTCCAAGCCTCGAATAGGATCTCCCACTGGAAGCGGGCTGGTTGCAGGATCAAGATATCCATTAGCAGGGTGACGAGCTCCGCCCCCGATGATGACATTATCGGGAAGCATTTTATTCCGCTTGCCCTGTAAGTGCATTGCCATCGCCCCCATGTGAGGGTGCCGAATTGTGTTGATTCGCTTGTAACTGGTTCGCATCAGGTAGCGAGCACCTTCATGGTCCCCGGTTTCTGTATGCATGGAACGAATGACAGCCAACTTGTCGGCTTGTGTTGCCAGACCGGGAAGAAGCGAACCGAATTGCATGCCGGGTACGTTAGTTTTGATTCCCGTGGTCTCGCCTTGCACCGCGGAACCAGGTTTCAGATCGAAGGTGTCCAGATGAGTCATCGCTCCGGACATAAACAGATAAATAATATTCTTGACTTTACCACTGGATTTCACCGCGTTTCCAGCCGGAGCTGCGATGATATTTCGCGACAGCAAAGGCATCGCAGAAACTCCCAGACATGCCTGGGCAGCATACGCCATGAAGTCTCGGCGAGATGACTCATGACAACTTTTTAAAATATTTTCAAACATTCAGGTATCCCTTTCAGGGTCTGTTTCAGATTTTCATTGAAGCCAACAGAAGCAGCAGTAAGATGGGTCGCGGCAGAATGTTACTCCCATCGCGACTCATGCTTTTCCACTTGAAGCCTCTTGTTTATTGTATGAACAAAAACTCGCGGGTATTAACCAGTGACCAAACGACATTTCCATAACCAGCCGAGCCATTCGCCCGAAATTCAGCTAATGCAATCTCTCTCTCTTCATCACTTGGATAACGGCTCAAAATAGATAAGAAAATGGCATCTGCACGGTCTTTATCTTTTTTCTGAGCCTGAACATTGAAAACCAGGTTTGATTTTTCATGCAGCAGCAAGTGAGTCAGTGGGCCATTAAACATTTGAAGGATCTGAGGCACTGAACCGCCATTAAAGTTCCCTTGAATTGTTTCTCGATCAGACTGCCCAAACTGCCTTAAAAAGTGTGCAGGGGGGACAGGCTGAGGAAGCTCCGAAGCTCGCACCAACAGTAACCCCTGATGCTTGTAAGATTTATCCCGAGCATTGCGGAATTTACCGCTAGTCACTCTGCGAAGCTCGACATCACGCTGGTAAATTTCTTCTGCCGTCACGCTTGTTAAGTCAATGTTTAACAAGTTGGACTGAATTGCAGCTGGCTCTCGTTGGTATTCTTCAGGTGGAGTCACAGCAATTGTGATAAACGAATCCCAAATTTGCTCAGGGGACATCCGACGAAGAATTGGCCCTGGAAAGTGGTAGTCCGTTCCCATTTCTACTTCTACAAATGTTGCTTGCCTTTGGAAGGTTTTTGTATTGTAGATAATTCGCATGAACTCTTTCATGTCGAAATCCAAACGATGCATTTCCGAAATGAGGAAGTCGAGAAGTTCCGGATTGGTTGCAACAGTATCGTCCCTCATGTCATCAACCGGCTCAATCAATCCTAAACCGAATGCACGTTTCCAAAGGCGATTGACAATCGTTTTGGTGAATCGAGGATTTTCGCGGGAAGTCATCCACTTGGCAATCACAACACGAGGACTGTCGCCAGCTTTGACCACTGGCTGAGGATCGAAGATTGCATGGGGTTCCATTTTTTGCTTCGGCTTCGCGTTGTCGTATTGGTAATCGTGCGGCAATACTAAATTTCGCTTGACGTCAAAAACCTCTCGCAAATTGGCATTGAGGAATCGATTGTACTTGCCTCCTCCGTCGAACTTTTCATCAACTGATTTCAGTTCTTCTCGCATTTTAGCGACAATGTTTTTCCCCCCAAACATTTTATCACGTGCACTACGATTCGTCAGCGCGCCGTAAGAGTAAGCGGCCATCTGATAGAACTCTTTTTGTGTCCAGCGATCAAAGGGATGATCATGACACTGAGCACATCCAATTTGAGTTCCTAAAAACACGCGGACCGTATTATTAACCGCATCCAAAGGCATGCCTGAATCACGAAGTATGTAACCAGCCGCAGGGTTGTCGTAGATTTTTCCTTCAGCAGAAAGCATTTCGTACACAAACTGGTCGTAAGGCTTGTTCTCTTCAATGCTCTGCTTAACCCACTCAGCGTAAGGGCGACCAGGAACGTTGTTGGTAATTCGATCAGAGACTCGAAGAATATCTGCCCAGTAATTATAATTGTGTGAAGCGTAACCGGGGTCTTCCAGCAGCTTGTCAATCACTTTCTTGCGTTTGTCTTTTGAACCAGAGCGAATAAATACACGAGCCTGCTTAAACTTGGGGACCGCGCCAACAATATTCAGATAAGTACGACGGATGAATTGCTCATCGGTTGCCATCTCATTCGGCTCAATCCCCTGCTTGCGATAATTTGCTTCCACAAGAGAATCAATCATCCGTGAAGATCGTATGATTTGTTTTTCTTGATTTCCATCAACCGGGGCAATCGTAATCGAACGAACCGGAACCGGAATGACTTCCTTCACCTTTTTCTTTTTTTGAGCCTGGGCAGGCATGACTCCAAGCGTCAACACAAAAACAACGCACAGCAAAAAACCAATCAATTGACGATTCATTAAGTTCTTCCTCATTGCTTCTTCAGTAAGTAATACCAATCTCAATACCAACTTGCGTAAAGCCCTTTGTTCGTGGCCTTGTACTGGCAAGGGCTTAGGAGACATCCAACGCGGACACAAATACGCGAATGCGTATAATGTGCGATTTCAACATCAAGAAGGCCCGCCTCGTAATTCAACAAACACCCTTCACCAAGCAACCTCATACGAACCAGAATAGTTCGCAAGAAAAAGGAAGCCGTGGGTGTTTTCCTCAAATGAAAAATTCGCGAACTGTTATTTGACCACAAGAAAGCGAAATGGTCAATTAATAACTCTCTTTTTTTGTAAGCTCGGAACCAAAAGCAGTGGCCACAATGTCATAGTGCATATAATCGGTATCTGGAAGGTTCTTTCGATCACATATTCAATAACTGGGCGATTTCGCAGTTTGAACGCAGATGCTCTAAATTCAGGCCACCAATCACCATCGAGCTGACATTCGGATTTTCAAGCACAAAGCGAATAGCGGCCTCAGCAGTCAAATGACCTGAAGCCAGTCCTTTTTTGACAACAACACCAATTCCCAGCTCAGCCGCTTTGTTTATGATCTCAGCATGACTGGTGTCTTCGATATGATATTCCGCCATCACCAAATCAGCCCAACTCAACGCCAGTTCCACCCCAGCGACATCTTTTCCAGAGAAACCAATAGAACGAATCAGTCCTTCGGTTTTCAGTTGCTGTAATGTTTCCACAACGTCTGTCTGATTTTGTATCCATTCATCACGTCCATCGGAATGAATATAAACGATATCCAGAACATCGGTTTTGAGGCGTCTTAAACTTCGCTCGATACTAGTGCGTGTTGCCGGTCCCGAGTAATCGTAAACAGACTCACCATCCTCAAAGCATTCTCCCGTTTTGGTCGCCAGAACGAATTCATCGCGACGATGAGAAATCGCAGCCCCAATGCGTTCTTCACTCAATCCGTAGGCAGGCGCGGTGTCAATCAGATTGATGCCCAGATCAAGCACCGCATTAAGCAGCCGTGTTGATTCCTGATCACTAGGCCGATCGTAAGCTGTTGGATACTTAGTCTTCTGATTCCGTCCAATCTTAAAAGAGCCAAATCCAATCGGACTAACATTCAATCCAGTTTTTCCCAGCGGCGTCTTTTTCATTGATCTTCAATTACTTAAGTGAGCGGCAAGGCGCTAGCCGCCGGTAATATTTCACCTTGATGTAGCATCTAAAAAATTAGTTCTCCCCCTTACGAAGAGAGAGAGTGAGTTGGGGTTTTACCCCTGACTTAAATTACACCAATCCCAAATTAAAGGAACCTCTATGAATTCAAAGGGGGCACAGACATTCCTGTCTGTGTGTCGTTTGAGCAGGCCTCAATACAAGGCAGGCAAAAATGTCTACCCTCCGCTCGCAATGTCTTTTGAATTCATAGAAGTCCCCTTAAAACAAACGCTTACTCATCAGTC
>JAESQE010000519.1 GCA_016765335.1 Planctomycetaceae bacterium | reverse complement strand
GCAGTTTCAGAATCAACGGGCACGGTTCGACTATTTCAAAACGGAGTTGTCGTTCTGAGAATCGAACCGATGGACCGAGCCATGAAATGGCGGGAACAAACATCCGAACCCCCAACAGCAACCGGCGATTAAACGAAAAGCACTCCAATGCTTTTTCTAAAACACAGTAAAGCACCCCAATGCTTTCTCTAAAACACAGTAAAGCATTGTAATGCTTCTCTCGAATTCATGAAAATTCCCTGATGCTGCCGAAACACTCTTTGCGAATACTGATTTCTGAACAAGAAATCCAAGCCTGCATCAAGCGACTGGCTCTGGAAATTTCTGAGCAGTATCGGGACTGTCCGTTAACATTACTGGGAGTCATGACCGGCAGTCTGTTTTTTCTGACCGATTTGATGAGACAGCTGACAATTCCTCATCAGGTCGGAGTAATTCAAGCTTCCAGTTACCCAGGCAATGCAACGACTCCTGAAAAACTTCGCGTCAATCTTGATTACCTGCCAGATTTGACCGGGCGTTCGGTTCTGTTGATTGATGATATTCTAGATACCGGTCAAACGCTCGACTTTCTGAAGAAAGAAATTTCGAGTCGATGCCACAACGAAATTCAAACTGCGGTGCTGCTCTGGAAAAAGTCGCGAACGGTAAAGGATGTTACTCCTGATTATCTTGGATTTGAAATCGAAGATGAATTCGTGGTCGGCTACGGGCTTGATTACGCAGACGATTATCGCCATTTGTCCGCTATTCATGTCCCCGATTTTTCTGTCAAAAAGTTGCCTTAGAGCTTAGTTTTGTAGACTGGATTAGTTTTTACGTAACCCGGCAATGCGGTTTCCATCTTGAAAAGATGCCAAGTGATGGCAAATCGCGATCACCACAAAAATTAATCCGCTCTTCTCTTCTTTCATACCAGCCCGAAACGCCAGGTGCCCCAGTCCGTTTCCCTTCATTTTTTTTACTTCGCAAGTGTTCCTGATGGAGCAGATTGCTGTGCATCGTTTGAAAATGGCCAATGCAAAATGAATGTTGCTCCGCGATCTGGTTGACTTTCTACGTGAATGTCACCGCCATGTTCATGCAGGATTTTTTGACTGACTGCCAGTCCGATACCTGTTCCCCGTATCCCTTTGGTTGATTCAAAAACTTTAAAGAGCTTGCTTTTCATTTCCTCGGGAATTCCGGGGCCATTATCAGAAACGCGAACAATCAACTGCTGTAACTGGGAATCATACATTGTCGAGATATCGACTTTTCCTGCTTGATCGCCGTGTTCGGTAACATCAATCTCGGTAACATCAATCTCGGTAGCATCAATTTCGGTAGCATCAATCGCATTGCTGAGGATGTTCAACACCGCCCGATGAATTGCTTCAGGATCGAATGAAGATTCCGGGACATTCTCCCCAGGAGAGAAGTTTAATTGCACCTGGCATTCCAGAGCACGAGATTCCATCAACTCGCAAACATCCCCCACGATTTCGTTGAGTAAAGAGGCTTCAATCTCTGGGGTTCTTTCCTTGCTGTAGGTCAGCATGTCCATTACTAAGTGAGAAATCTTTTCCTGATTCTTTTCGACCAGCTTCCACCCCTTTGTTATTAATTGCTGGTCATTCTGCTTCAGTCCCATATCAATCAGGTAGCCTCCTCCTCCCACGCCTTGCAGGATATTTTTGATATGATGACTCAAGGTGGCAATCGTCTGTCCGATCGCTGCCAACTTTTCTGCGTCAACTAAAGATTTCTGGTACTGAAAGTTTTCAATTGCCAGTGCGCACTGTTTTCCAACCGCAGTGAGCAAGCGAAGTTGTTCGTCGGTAAGATGTTGCTTTGAGTTTTGTGTAGCACCCAAAACGCTTTTGGTACCAGTCAGGTCCAGGTAGATGGCCCCCAGCAATTTGATGCGTCCCTGCAATGGAACACAAATAGCTTCGGTCACTCCTGCTTGCAAAATACTATTGCCTGGATTAAACCGCGTATCGTGTAACGGATCAGAGGTTCGTACCGCCTTGCCATTTTTAATCACATAATCGACAATCGATTTCGAAACAGGCATCCGGGGATGAGGCATCTGTGGAGAGAGCTGACTCACGGAACCAGTTCTCGTCTGCACCCGGTCCGCTTTACTGATCGAAGCTTGAGGTTCAATCTCTCCGGTCTCTGCATCAATGAGCAGAATACATCCTCGGTCAGCTCGAACAGTTTCAATCACCATCCGTAGAACTCGTTCAAGCAGTTCAGTCATCGTCATCGAAGGACGCACAGCTTGCTCGGCAATGTTTCCCATGATACGTAATATATCATCTGGGAGTAACTGGCTTTCAGACGAAGAACTGGAACTCGTAGCGGAATCGAATTGCAATTCCTGTGGAGAAAAAGTCTGAATAATATGGGAATGATCAACACGAGAACTTCCGCCGATCAAATCAACTGTTAGCAAAGATGATTCGAATGTCTTGGGGGCAGAGAAGACCAGCTGGCTGGTGCCAATAAGTATTTGATCTCCTGATTCCAAATAACAAGTTTGAATCTGTTTCCCATTAACTAGCGTGCCGTTGGAACTTTTCAGATCTTCCAGAAACCAGCCCTGTTCATCCTCCAATATCCGGGCATGGACACGAGAGGCTTCGGTGTCCAGAATACGAATTGCATTTTGAGCTCCCCTTCCAATTAACATCTCGCCTGTTAATTCGAAACGCGCACCTTGGTCATTTCCCTCAATCACTAACAGTGTTGCAAAATCTTCAGGCATAGTTCGGAACGATTGTTAGCGGGGCCATCACCTGGTAGGGCTGATCGATTCATTCAGATCATTAATACCATGCTCAATTAATACTTGCGAGAAGCTATCACTCGTGGCCTTGTACTGACAAGGACTTAGGAAATATGCAACGCGCGAACAAATACGCGAATGCATATAATAACCCATCCACGCCTACGTATGTTAGTCTACTTGAATTCGAATTTCACCGGTCAGATCAACTCAAGCAGCAAAAGAGTAAAAAATCTCATACAGAGATGTTCTTGTGGTAACGCCTCGAATTGAATGGTGGCGAAAGTCATCGACCTGTCTATATACAAAGAGAGCGGAGCGAAAAATCGCCCCGCTCTCTATTGTTGTTTTTACCGCTTGGCATCAGAGATGCTCATTAAACTATTTTGCAGCTGGAGCTTTTACAGGAGCTTTTACAGCAGCTTTAGCAGCTGGTTTTGGAGCAGCTGGAGCTTTTGCAGCTGGTTTTGGAGCATCTTCTTTGTGCTTCACATCTGCGTCGTGATGGCCGTGATGGCCGTGATGACCTGGAGCACTGCAGCTAGGTGGGCAGCACTTGACTGGTGCAGCACATGAAACTGGCTCACAGCATTCGACTGGTGCACAACATGAAGCTGGCTCACAGCAGCGTGAGCGATGGCTTCTTCGTTTTGCTCGACGACTTTTTCGGCAGCAATCAACAGGCCCACAGCACTCAACTGGTGCAGCACATGAAACTGGCTCACAGCACTTGACTGGTGCAGCACATGATGCTGGCTCGCAGCAACCCGAATTGCCACGATTTTTGAAGAGCTTGAATCCACGGGCTTCAGCTTGATCTGCAACTGTAGCAAACAGCATTGTTGCTACCATTAATCCTAGAAATGTACGCATCGTTGTTTCTCCCTGCAAATAAAGCAGTAAAATCCGCCCCAGTAAAATATGGACAACCCGATCCAATTAGGGACAGTGAATGGACCACAGGTGAAGTCTTTCAAACAGACTACAAGATAATTATTAACATGGAGACAATAGGTCGTCAAGTAAAATTGAATAAAAAGTAGAAAATGGTTAAAGAGTTAGGATGAGGCAAGCAATTCATGAAAATCACTTTCCGAGAGAATCTTCACTCCTAACTCCTCTGCTCTGGCCAGTTTACTGCCTGCATTGTCACCTATGACGAGGAAGTCAGTATTCTTTGAGACGCTTCCAGAAGCCTTGCCTCCATGTTGACGAATTAAATCCTGCATTTCCATTCGTGTCATCCGGACAAGTGTCCCTGTGACCACAAGTGTTTTTCCTGATATCGGGCCTGCTGCCTGCTCCGGTTCATTTTCAATCGCTAATGAAGATTCGGGTTTAACCCCCGCAGCTGTTAAGTGCTCTAAAATATTCCGCCCGTAAGAAGAGTTCAGGAACTCGTGAACCGACTCAGCGATCACGGGGCCGATTTCGTTGATAGATGCCAGCGTTTCGGCTGATTGCAGCTGCAACTGCTTCAAATCGTGGTAATGAGAAGCCAGGACTCTCGCATTACTGGTGCCCACGTGGCGAATATTCAAACCGGTCAGAAGGCGCCAAAGAGGTCTTGTTTTTGAATTTTCTATGCCGAGTAGCAAGTTATCGACGGATTTTATTCCCAT
>JAESQE010000518.1 GCA_016765335.1 Planctomycetaceae bacterium | reverse complement strand
GTATTTCAAATTAAAAATCCTGGCGATCCATCAAGTAAAACACGCATGAGTCGGATGAACCGTAAATAAACCACGGAGGCACAGAGGAAAACTTAGGCGATTCTTCATCCCTCGCAAAATGAGACGGTATGCCTTTTGGGATATCCTGACTATCTTACAGTTTCTTTTTCTGACTCGGTGATCTCTGTGCCTCCGTGGTGGATATTATTTGCCATACGTATCACGTATTAGTCAACCACTTCGAACGCATTAATGAAGTGTTTCAGCTCTTGCTGAGCTTCGGTGTTCTTCCAGACGATGGTCACGACATCGAAACGAGCAGGGCGATCAAAAAGGTGATTCGATTTGAGATACGCAGTCGCAGCTCGTGATAGTTTCCGTTGTTTTACATAAGAAACAGTTTCCACCGGCTCGCCATGCCTGGCTTCGGATCGTGTGCGGACCTCGACAAAAACAATCACCTGTTGATCATGGAATATCAAATCAATTTCGCCAAATCGATTACTGACATTCTTCGCCTGGAAGGTCATCCCTTGCTTCTTCAGGTACTTAGCAGCGATGCGTTCTCCCTTTTGCCCGAGGGATTCCGCCTTCTTCCGACTGAAGCGGGGAAGAAACGAAAGCAACCGCTTTGTCAAATGGGCGAAATCAATAATTCGTAATCCCTCAGAAATATGATATGCATTTGCGTATTTGTTCGCGATATAAGGGAACCTCTAATAATTCAAAAAGACATTGCGAGCGGAGGCTAGACATTCTTGTCTGGCTTGAATTAAGGCAGACTCAAACGAAACAGACACAGAATGTCTGTGCCCCATTTGAATTATTAGAGGTTCCCATAATACCTGTACCATAAAAAAACAACAGGATGGGCGCGAACACCCATCCTGTTAAATTTACTTTTGCTACTCGTCATGCACCAGAACGCGATGGCGCCCGGATATCATGCGGTAGGCAACTATTTGGCTCGACGCTCTTTCAGGCGAGTTGCTTTACCGACACGGTCACGCAGGTAAAACAGCTTGGCTCGACGCACGTTGGCGTGACGTTTCACGATAATCTTCGCAACTTTAGGGGAGTGAACAGGGAATGTTCGCTCGACACCTTCACCAGCTACGATACGACGAACAGTAAAGTTTTCTCGTGTTCCACCACCCCGCGAGGCAATGATCACGCCACCAAAAACTTGAATACGTTCTTTTTCGCCTTCAAGAATTCGGGTGTGTACTTCAACCGTATCACCAATGTCGAACTTCAACGGTTCTTCTCGCAGGCTTGTTTTTTCTGCGATTTTCAATAGTTCTTGTCGGTTTCTCATCACTCGCAGTCCTGTTCAATCAATAGACACCCTGAAGCGGGCTAGTCTATGAATATATAAAATAACAAATCGTTTACGTTTATTGATCCAGTAAATCGTCACGGCGTTGGCGAGTTCTTTGTAAACTCATTTCTTCTCGCCACTTGGCAATTTTCTGGTGATCTCCGCTGAGCAAAACTTCCGGAACAGTCATTCCTCGATATTCACGAGGCCGCGTATATTGCGGGTGTTCCAGTTTCATTTGCCCTGAAAAAGAATCTTCCTGAGCACTGGCTTCATCGCCAAGAACTCCGGGGATCATCCTCATCACTGTCTCGATAATAATCATCGCAGGGACTTCTCCACCATTGCAGATGAAGTCACCCACTGAAATCTCCAAAGGCTTCAAGCCTTCAGAAATTCGCTCATCAAACCCTTCGTAACGTCCACACAATAACAACAATCGGTCGTGCTGAGCCAACTCCGTCACTAAAGTTTGATCCAACTTCCGGCCATCAGGTGTCAGCATAATTAACTGACCAAGCTGTTTTGCTTGAGATTGAACATGTTCAACACATTGAAAAACAGGATCGCAACCAATAAGCATTCCAGGTCCGCCCCCGAAAGGACGGTCATCAACTGACCGATGTTTACCGGTTGACCATTCGCGGTAATTCCATAAATGAATTTCCAGCAATTGCTTCTGCAACGCTTTGTTTAACAGGCCCTCGTTAAGAAAGCCGTCGAAGATCGCCGGGAACAATGTCAGAACATCAAACCGCACTGTTTTACATCTCAGCAATCTAAATGAACATACAATTCAGAATAAACTGACCAGAAAAATCCCCAAAACCTAGTTAAAATTGCCCCATTTAAAACAGGGCATTCCCACCAGGAGGGATTAGTTGAAAGCACTACGCTTCAGTTTCGGTAGCTTTTTCCGTGCTTTCAGCAGCAGCTTCTTCGCTGCCTGTTTCCGGCTCAGGGGCAACTTCTGGCTCAGGGGCTTTAGGAGCAGTCATTTTAGGCGGCTCTTTGGCAACTCCCCAGCTATTATCCCGAAACTTACGAATCAGAACTCCAACCTTCTCAGAAGGCTGTGCTCCAACGGAGAGCCAATGATCGATCCGGTCCAGCTTCAAATTGACTCGGGCTGACTTGTCTCGCACCATCGGATCGTATGTTCCGACTTCTTCGATAGCCTTTCCATCTCTAGGCTTCCGAGAGTCCATAACACAAATCCGATAGAAAGGACGATGAGTTCGTCCCATTTTTTTCATCCGTATCCGAACAGACACACTACTCTCCCAACAGGCTAAAAAACGCTCAAATTATGCAGTAATTGCTATATTTTTTGTAATATTCCGCTATTCCAAACAGGTGATCTCCGCTGAACCTTACATTGTTTTGAAAGGTGAACACATCACCCCAAAAGGTGAACGCACAGCGGGAACTCTACCACAGAAGGAGCGATTCTATCAAACCATTTGAAGATTGAAAGCCTACAGCAACAATTTCTCTGCCGAGAACTCTGAATGACCTCTTCAATGTTGTGTACGATCCTGAAAAATGTTGTGTACGATCCTGAAAAACTCGTCCAGGTGAGTGAAGTGTGACTTTTTGAAAATCATTTGTGGGGCGGGAGCAGGAGCTTCGCCCTCTCGCATAGGAAATGGTTCGGCAGGAGCCTCGCCCTCCCGAAAGGAATGCCACGGAAGTTGGTCGCGAACGCAGAATGCTATTGATACTGGTATGAAAATTCGGCTTTCTACGTGACCCAAACTGCAAGGTTTCGAAGTCGAATGATAATATACATCTCGATCATGCTCGCAGGGAATCTCTTGTCAATCCAAATGGAGCACAGTCATTCCTGCCTGTTGCGATTGAGCGTGCTTTGCAATCAAGGGTAGACAAAAACTCCTACCTTTCGCAGGTAATGTCTTTTAACATAAGCTGGAGGCCCCCTCTCTTTACTGGCCTTCAGGCTTACCTCACTGGGCAAAACCTCAAAACTGGGCAAAACTTCAAAACTGGGCAAAACTTCAAAACTGGGCAAAACTTCAAAAGCCAATTAATCAGCAGGCGTAAAACCCTACC
>JAESQE010000517.1 GCA_016765335.1 Planctomycetaceae bacterium | reverse complement strand
CATCAACGATGGCAAACGTTCTCGCATTGCTTTTGATTTCGATCTCAAAAGTTTGCTTGATCAATTCGATATTGTCGAATCGCTTCGCTACCAGGCATTGCCTGAAGAGTTGGCTCTTGAAGCCCACCGCGAATGTGCATTGATTGAAGTCACCGGCACATTGAACAACGGCGAAAAACCTTCACTGATCACCGCCTGTATTCTCTCTCATCCTCCCTCCGCTGTCGGCCCCGGAGTTCGCATTCTCCCCAACGGAGAAATCGAAGCCGTCTAAATCTGAATGAGATAAGAACACGATAAACAACAAGCCTGGCACATTATCGTGCCAGGCTTGTTTTCGTATTGCGATTATTATTGTGCTGTTGTATTCTGGTGATTGACAATGCCGGAACTTCGCTTGGCTTGTACCGGCCTACAACATTACCACGAGGTTCCCATGGAAAAAAGTGAGCACAAAGGTTACGGATGGATCATTGCGTTAGCTGTGATGCTGTTGCTGTACCCGCTGAGTATTGGGCCGCTTTCATGGCTTTATGAGAATGGTTATCTGTCAGAATCAACAGGACTCTTTTTGGGAAGAACCGTTTATGCCCCCCTGAGCTGGCTCATCGGAAGCAACAATTGGTGCCTGGAATTGTATATGTGGTATCTTTCGTTCTGGGGATTTTAAATTCTCAGGTAGGCTGGGTAGAGTTTTTACGAAACCCAGCATCACAAATTTCCTTGTTCTGGCGTACAACACTTACACGAGGTTCCTATGGAAAAAAGTGAGCACAAAGGTTACGGCTGGATCATTGCGTTGGTTGTGCTCCTGTTGCTGTATCCGCTGAGTCTTGGACCGCTTGCCTGGCTTCAAATGAATGGTTATTTGCCTGAGTCAGTGGTCGTAGTGCTGGGAGCTACAATTTATGCGCCCTTGGGCTGGCTCGTCGGAAGCAACGAATGGTGCGGGGAATTGTATGTGTGGTATCTCTCTTTTTGGGGAATTAATATCTGAGCGATCCGTTGGCTTTTGTGCCTGAATGCTCGATCAACCCCATTCCCATTTTCGGTTGAACAGAAGGGTGGCTGGGGTGCCAATGAAATTTCAGAAGAATTGCAGCCAGCCCATGCAAAATCGACTGACTTGAAAGACTATGGTTCTGGCCCCAGAGGATGGATACTTCTGGGGCCAGAACCATTTAGATGATGCAACCCATAACTTGCAAGCACATCTCACGTACAACTCAACAATCGATTGGCACCCCAGTCACCCCTTGATCGAATCAACTGCGTAGCTTGTGAACCATAATTATGCTCACCTCCTTAATAAAGTGCGCAACTTCAAAAAGTTGCCAGCGATTCGGGTTGGTATTTCGGTGTCTAGCAAACTCTTTTTTCTCTGTGCTCTCGGTGACCTCTGTGGCTAACTTTGGCTGAATTTCCTCATTTCATTGAGTGGTGCAATCACTGTTGTTACGATTGATTGACATAATACGTTTTCACTCTGGCAGTTTTCACAAATATAAATAAGGGAACATCATGCAACGTCGAGAATGGATGAAAAACGCAGGACTTGCTTCAATCGCAGGGCTAGGGCTTTCTGCTGGTCAATTTACCGAAGCCAGGGAAATTGCTTCACGAAACAGTTCTTCGCATATGAAGCTTTCGCTGGCTGCGTATTCTTTCACACGCATGTTGCCGTTCAATTGGCCGAAGCCTCGCAAATCAAACGCGACGATGACGCTGCTCGATTTTATCGATTTTTGTGCTGAGATGAATCTCGATGGTTGTGAACTCACCAGTTACTATTTCCCGACCGAAGTCACTCCTGAATATTTAGCCGAACTGAAATTGAAAACGTTTCTGCTGGGCCTGGATATTTCCGGAACAGCCATCGGTAACGATTTCTGTCATCCTGAAGGTTCTGATCGAGACAATCAACTGGCGTTGACCAGGCTGTGGATCGATTACGCAGCCACGATGGGAGCACCGGTCATCCGTATTTTTGCAGGTCGGCAAAAGAAGGATCAAAGTTTTGAAGAGGCGGTCGAACTTTGTTCTGCGGGCATTAACGAATCTCTGGAATACGCTGCCGGCAAAGGTGTTTGTTTAGCACTCGAAAATCATGGCGGAATTACAGCCACCCCTAAGCAGTTGCTGCAAATTATCGACAAGATCAAACCTTCGCCGAACTTTGGAGTGAATTTCGATTCCGGAAACTTCCGAACGGACGACCCCTACGGCGACTTGGAACAAATTGCACCGTTAGCAATCAATGCACAAATTAAAGTTGAAATGTTTGAAGGGAAACAAAAAGTTTCTGCAGATATGAAACGGATCGTTAAGATCCTGAAAAAGGCAAACTACCGTGGCTACATCGTACTCGAATACGAAGCCAAAGAAGATCCCAAAGCCGCAATCCCCGAACATCTCAAACGACTTCGAGATTTGATTGCCTAGTCGGGTGGCAAGAATAAACCAACTCTCTAAAATCTGGTTCTCCCCCTTACGAAGGGGGAGTTAGAGGGGGTTGTTTACTACTTGGGTGGATTCATGAATTCTGATTGAGCAGGATCAAAGCGGCTTGGTCCAACCTCGGGTGCCTTCGGCACTCACACGACCCTGAACGGGATCGTATGAGCTACCCAAGCTGCAAGGTGTCTTCTGTTTTTTCTTTGTGCTCTTTATGGTTAATATCTTTTCTTTAATTATCAACCAATCGGCGAAACCAATTGATACTGAATGAAGAACTCTCTATTAACATCTGCTGAAGCATTGCAGCAATTTCGCACAAAGTTACGGCGGTGGTACGCAAAGCACAAACGGGAATTGCCTTGGCGGATTACGCGAAATCCGTATGACATTTGGCTCAGCGAAATCATGCTGCAACAAACGACCGTTGCAACGGTGATACCTTATTACAGACGATTCCTGGAACATTTCCCAACCGTTACAAATCTTGCCCAAGCGGAGGAAAGTGAAGTCCTCAAACTTTGGGAGGGGTTGGGCTATTACTCGCGGGCAAGAAATATTCACAAAACGGCAACGATTATTTCGAGTCAGTATCGAGGAATATTTCCGCAGCAATCCGATCAATTGCAAGCATTGCCGGGAATTGGTCGCTACACCGCAGGGGCGATTATATCATTTGCATTCAATAAGCCCGCACCAATTGTCGAAGCAAACACACAACGACTTTACTCGCGGCTGGGCGGCTATGACCAAGAGCTGGCAAACGCAGCAGGACAACGTTTTTTATGGTCTACGGCTGAAAAGTTGCTTCCGATTCGAGAACCCGGTTCGTTCAATCAAGCTGTGATGGAGCTAGGTTCTCAAGTATGCACGCCGGTGGATCCAGACTGTGATCGATGTCCAGTTTCTGTTTTTTGCAGTGCTTATCAAACGAACCGCCAGCACGAAATTCCTCGACCAAAACGAAAGCCGAAAATTACAGATGTAACGCACTTGTGTATTGCAGTCGAGAAAAAACGAAAGTTCCTTTTGCATCAATACCCCGAAGGAGAACGCTGGGCGGGATTGTGGGATTTCCCTCGCTGGGAACTCGATGAAAAAACCGTCGTCTCTTCAAAGAAATATTTAGAGATGCTCTCCCGAAAATATCCGCCGGGAAATTCGCTGTTTGATCAACGGGATCTGTTCAAAGCTCCGTTTGCATGGGTCGAAAATGAAGTTGAATCGCAGTATCAGTTTGAAATCAACCTGACTCACCAAATCACAACGATTCAGCACAGCGTGACACGATATCGTATCAGACTGATTTGCTTGCAGGGAAAACATCTCAGCGGTCGAGTTGGAAAAGGGCTACACAACAGTTGCTGGGTTTCAGCAAAACAGCTCGATCAATATCCGCTTTCAACAACTGCTCGCAAAATGGCAAAACTTATTCAAGGCAACTTGCAATAAGGGAACCTCTAAAAATTCAAACTTCATTGCAAGCGGAGGGTAGACATTCTTGTCTGCCTTGAATTAAGGCAGACTCAAACGAAACAGACACCGAATGTCTGTGCCCCATTTGAATTAATAGAGGTTCCCATCACTCTTCGAACAGTTCAATCCTTTAAGAAAAAGCCGAACAGTCCTTTGAATACGAAATCGATACTGCTTGATGTGCACGATCTGACTGTTGCCTACCGTCATCGCCCGGTGTTATGGAATATCGATTTTCAAATTGAAGAACCTCAACTGCTGGGAATTGTTGGTCCTAACGGTGCAGGAAAAAGCACATTGCTAAAAGCGATGCTGGACCTAATACCAATCCTCTCGGGTAACGTTTCCATGTTTGGTAAACCCGTGGGGCAGGTTCGCGGACGAATTGGTTATGTCCCTCAGCGAGAAAGTGTCGATTGGGATTTTCCAATTTCTGTCAGAGAAACCGTTCTCATGGGAACCTATGGTCGCCTCGGTTGGTTCAAACGCCCCAAGCCCGCTGATCATGAGAGAACTCAGGCCTGCCTGGAAGCTGTGGGGATGGAGGACTTTGCTGATCGTCAAATTGGGCGTCTTTCCGGAGGCCAACAGCAGCGAGTTTTTCTGGCACGTTCTTTGGCCCAGGATGCAGACATTTATTTTCTGGACGAACCGTTTGCAGGTGTCGATGCGGCTACCGAACAGGTTGTCCTGAAAGTTTTGCGAGACCTGCGAGACCAGGGTAAATTATTGATCGTCGTACATCACGATCTTTTGAGTGTGCAACGATCATTTGATTCTGTGCTTCTGTTGAATGGTCGCCTGATTGCCCACGGACCGATTGCCACCACATTAACCGAAGAAAATCTGCGAAAAACTTATGGCGGTTATCTGCCGATTCTGGATCACATTGGCTCAACAGTTCAACAAGAAACTGGCCCCCGCTAATTTCAAATACACATTCGCGTATTTGTTCGCGCGTTGTACGTTTCCTGATCCCTGTCAGTACAAGGTCACGAGTGGTATCTTCTCGCAAGTATTAATTGAGTTTAGTGCAAGCGAGCATTGTCGCCCACAATTCACGACCAACCATGTCCGGCGATTTGCAGCGCGTGTGACCAAGATGCAGAGAATCTTTGATGCTGCAAATATCCAGTTCGATGTTCCAGCGAAAGCCGTACCGTTCTGCGATTTCTTCTTTGGTGTGTTCTTCGTCAACCAGTGTGGTGACGACCGTAATTACTTTGGTCCGTTCGATGAGGTGATCATATTTGCCTAGGAGGCCGTCCGGAAACGGTGTGGTTAGGTGGTGTTTTGAGAGCGAGGGTACTCAATTACCAACAGAACCACCCAGCCTTATAGTATCTCCTGAGGGAGGTCGTGAGTTAGTGGATTCGTCTCATTCGACCGAAATTCGGGTAGAACGGGATGTAATGCAATGGATAACTACGATCTTTGACGATTCCTTTACTGGTCTCTTTTTTGTTGTAGCTAATCGGTATCGCCCAGCCGTCTTCTACTCCCATTGGGATGCCGTGAGGCCAGTAGATATAAAACGCTTTGCCGACAAATGCAGAGCGATGGAAACTATTGGTGCTCGGCCAACCGCGACTGTCGTAACTCGCAGGGCTGTTGTCACCCAGAACCAGATAGTTCTCTTCGGGTACCTTAAGTTCCAGGTAATCCCATTCTTCTCTGCGGTTCATGTACGTAGTCTGCCAGGCTTTGACATCATCAAGAGGCATACGAAAATGAAGTTCCTCATGATAGCCGGCTCGATAATAGATGTCTCTTTCGATCAGCAATGAAGAGACCGTTCCAGCCACAGCCGTCATCGCGATACCAACGGGAGACAGGTCGGTTTCTTGAGGGAAAAGCTCATTGATATCACTACTGACATACGATGCTTCAGGCCCGAAATCGATGAATTTATTATCGATCCACAAGCAGAGACGATCATCAACATTGGCATATCGAAAACTGTAACTGCCTTTGCCTTTCAAGTTGGTTTGTACTGTTGCCAGTTCAATCTCTTCCTCAGAGTTTAGACTTTCATTGACACGAGTTAATCTGGCTTGTCCAGAATTCGGATCAATGTGACAACGAAACAGATGAAACCCTTCTGTCAGTTCGATAACGACATCGGCATCTGGTCCGATTTCTTCGACTTCCAGTTTTCCAGAAACCGTCAAATCGCCTACCCAGAAAAATTCGTTTTCTTCAACAGGAAAGTCACGAGACGCCGTTGCATTGTAACCACAGTAATCTCCGATCAACCACGGGCGAGGGTCCAGAGGATCGTTGTTTTCCAATCGTTCCCACTGAGAATGGGTGGGGTGAAAATGACGATATCTTAACCAGTGAGTTTTACCATCATGGGCCACTTCCAACGGAATCGTATAAGCATGTTTTTCTGAATCCGCTTGCCAGGCCTCGGTTGTTTCTGACCAATTCGCAACGGTTGTTTCACTCTTAGCCGCTGATCGACTGACCCCTGCCCAGCGAGCGGGCCAACCTGCTTCTCGCAATGCCGTTGCGGGATGCGTATCGTCATAAACAGGAATTTGAATGAGTCGCTGTTTTTCGGGATTGTCTTTACGAAGAATAATTTCTTTCTCGTTCTCATCCAGCTTGTAGACATTGCCGTTATGAATCCGGATTGTTTCACCGGGTAAGCCGACCAATCGTTTAATGTAGTTCGTTTTTGCGTCTTCAGGGAATTTGAAAACCACAACGTCAAATCGCTTGGGATCGGTCAATTCATACTGAAACTTATTAACAAGAATCCGATCTCCTTTGTAAGCCGGAGCTTTGAAGGCTTTCTTGTTTCTGTAGCGACAATTCGGGCAAGCGGCTTTCTGGACACGCGAATGATCCATCACAACATTAGCATCTCGACGAACCTCGGAACTGGCACCGAATTGAAATTCGTAACCACATTGCTCACAGGCAATATCTTTATGTCTTCCGAACAGCGTAGGAGCCATCGATCCGGTCGGGATCACAAACGCTTCTGCTTCAAATGTGCGAAACAAAAAAGCCAACACAAAAGCAAAGACAATCGATTCAATCGTTTCCCGAGCCGATTCGCTTTCTCGGACAGGCTTTTGTGCTTTTTTTTCGGAGTCACTGCTTTTCGTAACAGTG
>JAESQE010000516.1 GCA_016765335.1 Planctomycetaceae bacterium | reverse complement strand
TTCGTGATAGTACCCAGCCATCGGGAAACCAGCAGGAGGTGTGATTTCGACTTCTGCGACTCCAATCTGGAAATCCTCCGCGGATTCAACGGATCGAATTACTGGAGATCCGAAACAAGCACTAAAAAACAGTAAAGCAATGAGCAGGCGATTCATAAGAAGTACTCCAAGTCGATTATTCTGAAAGTCGATTGAATTAATTTATATTCTAATCATATACTAAGGAATCCAGCAACGGACACGGTGGTTGGAACTGTCTCCGATGAAGACGCGGCCGTCGTCTGCGACATAGACGCCGTGCGGGCGATTGAGTTTGCAGGAACCGGGATCTCCATCGGGGCCATCTCCTTTTTTTCCATTGCCTACGAGCGTGGTAATGATACCCGTTTGTGCGTCAATTCTTCGTATGGTATGACTTTCGGTATCAGCCAGAAATATGTTTCCCTTGTTGTCGATGGCGATGCCTTTAGGGCCTGCCAAAACGGCCTGTTTCGCAGGACCGCCATCTCCTTTGTACCCGGCTTTGCCTCCTGTGCCTGCAATATGAAATAGCATTTTTTTGTTGAGGTCAATCTTGTAGACAGCGTTTCCTTCCCTCAACGCGAGCCAGAGATGTTTGCCATCGAAAGCGAGAGCACGAGGACCGCTGAGCGAAATGTTGGGTAGCTTTGCAGATTCCGGGTTGGGGCCTTTTTTACCGGTGCCTGCAAAGGTCGTAACAATACCCGTGTCGGCATCGACAACTCTGACGCGATGGTTGCCAATGTCGCAGATGTAGAGGTTTTCTTCTGCGTCGAATGCAATCGAATGTGGTCGATTGAAATGGGCTTTGGTTGCAGGTCCATTGTCGCCGTGATATCCCTTTTGCCCCGTACCAGCGACCGTGGTGATGATACTTGTTTGATGATCTACCTTCCTGACAATATTGTTGACCATTTCAACAAAGTACATGTCTCCATTGCGAGTGAAGCGTATTTCGTATGGCTCATTCAGTTTTGCATCGACAGCTTTGCCGCCATCGCCGGAGTAACCTTTTTCGTTGCAGCCAGCAACTGTTGTTGCGACTCCAGTTTTCAAATCAATCCTTCGAATGATATGGTTTGTTGTTTCGCAGACATAAAGTGCCTTGTCAGGGCCGATGACAACACCGAACGGTCCACCACATTTTGCCTGTGAGGCTGCTCCGCCATCACCCGAGAATCCATCGATCCCTGTCCCGAGAACAGTGATGACTTTTCCCGCGACAAGGGCATTCTGAAATGTACCGAACAAGCCGAAACAAAAAAGTAGCAGGAAGAATCTAAGAAGGTGCGAATAGCTCATGAATACCTCTATTGATTTTGTTGTTGACTGTTTTCCCAGTTTGTAGCGTCTTGTATCGTATTGATTTGTGGGACACTGGGCCAGTCTTGCGGGAGTGGTATCGTTTTTATCTTAATCTGTGTTGAGAGGATTAATTTCTTGAAGGCTAGCGTTTTGGCTTGAAGCTGTTTTTCGATCTGCGATAATAGACTGATATGATAGCAGCCAGGGAAAGGGTTTAGTCTGGGAGGTGATGTTTCCTCAAACAGCACAGCCTGATATTGTTCTGGTGACTGGGCTTGTACCCAAATTTCGTCTAGCCAATCTGTTGAGAGTGTTGTCATATCGCAACTGGTGAGAACAATCCAGGGGATTGAAGAATGTTCTTTTGCGTGTAACAGAGCTGTTTGTAATCCCCCCAACGGACCCAATCCTGCTTGTAAATCCGTAATGGTCTCCAGTTTAAGATCCTGGTATTTATTGGCTTTGTCAGCGATTGCAATAATGGGCTGCGTCCAGCGGGACAAGGAATCTGCAACACGAGAGATCATCGGAGTGTTATCAATTTCCAGTCGAGCTTTATCACTACCAAACCGCCTGCTTTGGCCTCCGCACAAAATGTATCCTTGCGGATGTCCAGTTACTGAATTACTCTGTTGCTGATCCTGCATGGAGAGTTCCATTTCTGTGGTAGGGTTTATTTTCGAACCAAACTGTCATTATTAAAATATATCATCCAGGCCTGTGGTTATGCAATTCTATATTAATGCACTGAATGATGATGCGTTTCTTCTCGATTTGGATGCCAGTTCGCTTGATGAAGTCTTTTCGGCGACTCTGGATCATCTTGTCACCCGTGATATGCTGGACTTGGAGCATCGGGAGATTATCCGAGAGGCGTTGTGGGAACGGGAAAAAATTGCCTCGACTGCAATTGGTCAATCCGTTTCCATTCCGCATGCCTATGTTCCCGAAATTAAGCAGTCTCTTGTTTTCTTTGTACGTCTTCGAAAGCCGATTAATCTAGGGGCACCTGATGGTATCCCCACCAGATTCTTTTTCATATTGCTTGGGCCTAATGAAACCGAATCAGGCCATTTAGATACGCTGACTCAAATTGCTCGGCTGATGTCGGATGATGAATTTCGTTATGATATTTCTCAAGCAAAATCTCGTAAAGATTTGATTGATTCGCTTTCTTGGTTTATCAAAAGAAATACAGTACAGCCAGAACACCGCGAAATTCCTGCTAGTGAAGATGGGCTGGCTTATACAGGCAGGTTTTTTGGAGGAGTTAGGCAAGACTATGCTCGGCGGATCAAGCATTACCGTGATGATTGGTCGCGGGGGTGGTCCGGGAAATCGTTCGCAGCAATTATCTTTTTGTTTTTTGCCTGCCTGGCTCCTGCGGTGACATTTGGCGGAATCATGGGAGTGATTACTGACCAGCACATTGGTGTGGTTGAAATGCTGATTGCGACTGCGATTGGCGGAATGCTGTTCGCCATGTTCTGCGGTCAACCGCTGATTTTGCTCGGCGGTGTCGGTCCGATGCTTGTTTTTACTGGGATTCTGTACGAACTGTGTCTGGATTTAGAGATTCCGTTTCTCCCGATGTATCAATGGATCGGGTTCTGGACAGCATTAATTCTATTGTTGTTAGCTGCGTTTGATGCCTCGTGTTTAATGCGATATTTCACTCGGTTCAGTGATGAGGTCTTCTCTGCGCTGATGTCACTTATGTTTATTTACGAAGCGGTTAAGGCGCTTGTCATTGTATTTCATGAAAGTTATGGCAACGACTCTGTTCATTATGACAGAGCGTTTCTTTCTATGATTTTGGCGATTGGGACTTTTTCAATTGCATTGAATTTATCCCGCTTTCGGCGAAGTCGCTACCTTTTACCTAAAATGCGAGAGTTTCTGTCTGATTTTGGTCCGACTATTGCCATTTCCATCATGGCAATGGCGGCATTCTTTTTTCGAAACGAAATTCAGATCGATCAGTTAGCCGTTCCTGATTCGATCCGACCGACATTTACCGAGATTCAAACAGGTGCTCCTCGAAGTTGGATTATTGATGGTTCACAGCTATCGATTCAACTGAAATTGTTCGCCATTTTACCTGCATGTTTGGCTGCGGTGTTGATTTTCCTTGTGCAAAATGTGACATCCCGACTGGTTAATAATCCCGATCTGAAGCTGAAAAAAGGGACCGCTTATCATCTTGATTTAACCGTCATTGCTGTTCTTGTGGGATTTTGTTCGCTGTTTGGCCTGCCTTGGCTTGTCGCTGCGACGGTACGGTCTCTTGCTCATGTTCGGGGACTTGCCACTGTTGATGATGTGTTGTTGCCTTCCGGTGATACCAAGGAGCGAGTGATTCATGTTGAAGAGAATCGTTTGACCGCTTTTGCGATTCACGCGTTGATTGGCCTTTCTTTGGTCGCGTTGAGCCTGCTGGCTATGACGCCGATGGCTGTACTGTTTGGCTTGTTCTTGTTTATGGGAGTCGTGTCACTTTCAGGAAATCAATTTATCGAGCGGTTGAATCTCTGGGTGATGGACTCCTCACTGTACCCGCGAACACACTATATTCGGCGAGTCCCGATCCGAACAATCCATATTTTTACGCTGGCGCAGTTTTGCTGTCTGTTGGTTTTGTGTCTGATTAATCTAAGTCCCGTCAAATGGATGAGGCT
>JAESQE010000515.1 GCA_016765335.1 Planctomycetaceae bacterium | reverse complement strand
TGAGTAAACTGATGCCGGACGGTTTTGATCCTTTTTACGCTTTGCTCATCTTCCTGATGAAAACGCACATACTCTTCAATGACACGCAAACCTTCCCGGCATCGATTCGCTGATGCATCAAGTATACGATAAATCGATTGCTCTTCAGCAAGGCTCAATCGATTCGGTTGGGCTGGTAAATTCATACGGAATACTTCTTAATCAGACGCCCACTATCAGTGGGGAACTCCAATATTAGAGCCAACAGGACTTAAAAAAATCATCACCACAAAGTCACAAAGACACGAAAGAAGTGAAAATGTAACAACATGTAGACTCATTCCATTTTCATTTTGCTCGTTATTCTGCATTGAGCAACGAGTTTTTTTCTTTACTTCGTGCTTTAGTGCCTTTGTGGTTCAAAAACAAATCGCCAAGATTTCATTTAGACTTTCAACTTTACTGCATGAAAACACTGCATTACCTACTCAATAGCACTGGTACGCTTAAAATTCTCAGCATGAAATTTCATAATCACCAAGCCCGATTTCTTATAGATCTCCATTGCACTGTGCGGGGCTTCTGGAACGATCAGACGCTCATACGGAATCTTCAGCGAATCCAGATGCTTCATGTATTCCAGGTTATTTTCGTAGTTAAACCCTTTGGTCCCCACATGAACCAGAATACGAATTTCAGGCGCCTTATTTTGCGAATATCGCTGGGCAAGATCCCAGGTATTATCGCCTTCGTGGAATTTCAGGGAACGGTTTTCCCAGCCTTTGCTTTCACTGATTTTCTTTTCCGTTGCATACCCTCCACCTCCGGGTGAGCAACTGGAAAACAGATGCGGATGCTTAAACATAATCCGAGCGGTCCCGCGTCCCCCTTGAGAAAAGCCTTCCAGTCCCCTGCCCTCTCGCTGGGCGATGGTCCGATACTGAGCATCGACATGTGGGATCAACTCTTTCACAAAGACATCTTCCCCTTGCGAACCTTCTTTATCGGGCATATTGTAATGGCTGACCGGACCGCCGTTAACAAAAACGTAAATCATGGGAGGAACTTTTTTTGATTCGATTTGCTCATGGATCAAAGAAGCTAACCGCACACTTTTGATTTCAGAACCAGGGCGACCGCCATGCAGGTAATACACAACGGGATAACGCTTCTTGGAATATGCTTGAGCCAAATACTCAGCAGGCAGGTAAATACAATATCCAACATCGACTTTCATCGAAGGGCTTCGAAACTGATCGTGTTTCAGACCAGAAGCTTCTAACCTTTTGGGGAGCGGATTAACCCACTCAAACGGAGCACTCTTTTTTGCTTTGTTCTTCTGACGGGCTTGCTTGCTCTGCGTCTGTTTTTTCTCCGCCTGTTTTTCTGCTTGTTCAGCCTGCACAGAATTCGAAACAGCACCCACAGATAAAGCCAGAACCGTAAGCACCAGCAAATCTCTAACACTGACTTCTGATAATCGCACAAAGTGTCTCATGTATCACTCCAGAATTTAGAAGTTTTTGTCCAATAGAACCCGGTTCATCAAAATCAATCACTGACTGAATCAACAATAACAAGCTGATCCAAGGCCCAACAGCGACCTGCACGAATACGCAAACGCGTTTTGAAACGGTCAAGACGCTGCAATAATACCCCTGCCAAGACTCACCTGCCTTGCCCATCTCCCTCTTATTTACAATACTTGACCCCAACAGAGCAACCGAGATGCCCCAAACCAAACACTGAAACAAGACTTACGCATTCGCGTATTTGCTCGCGTGTTGGACGTTTCCTACCCCCTTGTCAGTACAAGGCCACGGTCGATTACTTAACGCAGATTTTTATTGAGATTGGTATGACCTGCGAGTACACAGTTTAGCCATTAATTTCGTATCCGTTTTCCGCGACAAGAGAAAATACAAATGAAGACTTCCCAGTTTTTCGAAAATCATAACATCATTGAGAATCCATTTTCTCAGGAAGATGCAAGCACCGACCATGTTTTTTCTGAGCATTGCGTCAGCGGCGTCCATCATCCGGACTGGGATAAAATCTTTGGCAAGCCAGACCGCCCTTCCACCTCGGTTGTCTTTGGTGAAAAAGGTTCTGGAAAAACAGCTTTGCGTTTGCAAATGATTAATGAATTTCGAATTCATAATAATGCCAACCCTGAAAAACGTTCGTATGTAATTGAGTACGACGATTTCAATCCGTTTCTCGACAGTTTCCGCGAACGATTACATGGCCGAGCACGCAAGCCAGAAAATGCGATCCGTAAGTGGCGACTGTGGGATCACATGGATGCAATTCTCACTCTTGGGGTAACAAAGCTGGTTGGAAAGATTCTGGATGATCGAGCAGAGGAAGATCCGGGTCGTCTCATTGCAGCCAAATCGATACAGAAACTTTCGCGAAATCAAAAACGAGACGTGCTGCTGCTCTCTTCTTTTTATGATCATAGTCTCGATCAGAATCCGGTCTCTCGCTGGGGAGCACTGAAACGAAAATTGAAATTCTCGAATCTCTTCAGCTGGAAACAAATGGGCATCGGAATTCTTGCAACCTTCATTGTAATGGGTATCGCCTTTAGCCTGGGACTGTTTTCGGGCTATTGGAAATGGATTTTTGCATTAATTCTGGCTGGTTGGATGCCGTTGATCTGGAAACAGTTTCGACTGATGATGTCTGCGATGGCGATCTCTCGACAAATTCGTGTCACCGAGCTAATCCCGAATGTATTAAGGAAAACACTCTCCTCGATTCCCTCTGAAGAACTACTGGGGCAACCGATCCCCAGCAAAAACCGAAGTGACGACCGTTACGAACTACTCGCAAAATTTCAGGGAATACTCAAAACATTAGGCTTTAATCAAATCATTGTTGTTGTCGATCGCGTGGACGAACCCCATTTGATTAACGGTTCAGCTGAGCGTATGCGAGATTTAATCTGGCCGATGTTCGACAACAAATTCCTCAAACATCCGGGCTTTGGTTTCAAATTACTCCTCCCCAGCGAAATGGCTCCGTTTTTACAGAAACAGGAACGAGACTTTTACGAACGATCCCGTCTCGACAAACAGAATCTAATCATGTCACTCACCTGGAGCGGCGAATCTTTGTACGACATGACGAATGATCGTATTCGAGCTTGTTCCGGAGAAGCAGCCAGTCCAGCCAACGTGCAGGATCTGTTCGATGAAAGCGTTTCGAAATCGATGCTTATCGACACCTTCTCCCGCCTGCGTGTTCCTCGGCATCTCTTCAAATTCTTCCACAAACTGATTGTCAATCATTGCAGAAATTTCACCGAAGATGAACCAGTCTGGAATATCGGACGAGAATCCTTACAAACCACCCTCGCCCTGTACATGCGAGACCTCGAAGCCTTTGATCGCGGAGCCGGTACACTGTAAGGTAATGTATGCAAACCACCGACGTGGGATGGTGTGCTTGCACCCATCTTCGTGTGCCTGAAACATTTCAATAAAAGATTTCCCCTGCTGATTGCTTCAACCAACAGATTAAAGTCACAAAGACTATTTCGGTGGGTGCAAGCACGCCACCCTACATTTTGTACGAATCACCTTAACAAAAGAAAACAACATGATTAACAATCCAGCCGAAAGCAACTCCAGACGATCCTTCCTCAAAACAGCTGCGATTGGTGCAACGATCCCCTTTGGCGTGAGCAGCACCCTGCAAGCGGCCAATGCACCAGAAACAGCCAGTAATAATTCCACCGGGTTTAAATACTGTTTGAACACGAGCACAATCCGAGAAGCCAAATTGCCTTTGCCGAAGTTGATCGAGATCGCATCACGAGCCGGTTACGGTGGCATCGAACCTTGGATTGGTGAAATTGATCGATTTGTTAAAGAAGGCGGCAAGTTAAGTGACGCCAGAAAACAACTCGAAGATGCTGGGTTGCAAGTTGAATCTGC
>JAESQE010000514.1 GCA_016765335.1 Planctomycetaceae bacterium | reverse complement strand
TCGCATTTAACGCACTGTATAATGTCGTCGATTTACCACTTCCAGTTGGCCCGGTCACCAGAACAATTCCGTGAGGCAGTCGAATTAGTTCGTTGAATTCTTTGAGGATTGGGGCAGGCATCCCAAAATTATTGAGATCAAAATCGATGCGTCCTTTATCAAGCAGCCTCAGTACAACTCCTTCGCCATAGATCATGGGGATGATTGAAACACGAACATCAATCTCTCGATTACTAATTTGAATTTTGATACGCCCGTCTTGAGGCAATCGTTTTTCTGCGATATTCAAACGAGACATAATCTTCAAACGAGTTACTATCGCTGATGAAAACTGATTGATTTCCATCGGGATGGGCTGCACACGCAGGATTCCATCAATCCGGTATCGAACAACGAGCCCTTTTTCGTCCGGTTCGATATGTACGTCACTAGCTTGTTGGTCAACAGCTTCAATCAGTAATTCATTGACTAATCGAATGACCGACGGTGCCCGGGCCGTTTCTGCTAACTCGCCGAATTCTTGATCCAGATCCTCAAACGGATCTTCACCATCGTCTTGCTGGATGCGAACCAGTTCGTTGATTGTGTCTCCGCCAACTCCCAATAACTCTTTAATTCGGTCGGATATTTCCTTTCGCCGAGCAAACACGAATTTCAAGGGACGACCGTGGATAGAGGTCAATTCGTCGCTGTGATCCATCTGGAAGGGGTCACTGACTGCGACTTCTACATATCCTTGTTGCTCACGAATCGGAAGGATTTCGTACTGAAAGATGGCCTTGGTCGGAAACTGCATCAGCAAATCTCGATCAATTGTGACCTCGGTCAGGTCAACAACCTCGATACCGAATTCACGACCAAGTAAGTCTAGCCATTCTCCTTCATCAATCATTCCGCTTTCAATCGCAACTTGATCCAGTCGCGATTCGCCTCGCGATTTATGGAGTTGTTCGATTTGAGCACGGTCGATCAATTGGAGCAGCAGAGGTTCAAGATTCATCTTCTCTCATTAACCTCACTGAACACAACATGAAAATACATCAAACAGACTTCCCATTAACCTGGAAGCTATCCTAACGACTTGGCCTGCCACGGAATCCGCCGGGTTGTCCGAAAGGACTTCCGCCGCGTCTTGATGAATCTCCCCCGCCTCGTTGCTGAGATTCCATCATGCGTCTTCTCATCATATCTCGGAAGAAATCACTCGATGGTTGGGATGTTCCAGGTTGTCTTGGCGTGCTACCAGGTTGTGTGCCACTGGCTGGCTTACTTGAACTATTCGACCGGCTCACACCACTGGTAGAACTAGTAGAAAATGTGACTTGTGGCAACAAGGTACCTAACGTGGCTTTAATCACAGAGGCATCAGTATTATTTAATCGTACAACTCGCACGGTTCGTCGTGCTTCGCGTGCTGCATCATCCAGTGTTTTTACCAGCTCTGAAATCTGCTGAAACAAACTTTCATTACATGATACGATAATCTGACTCGTTCGGCTATCAACTCCTATCGAAAGCTGACCGGGCACTGATTGCGAAGAATTACCTCCCCCTCTGGAACCGGGTCCGCCACGATTATCTGTAGGCTTAGTTGTTTTTGTAAGATAATCACTGAATACATCTTTTAAGATATCCGCCACTTCAACAGCATTCGCATACATCACCGGGATGGTGTGAGGTACTTGATCTCGATAATTTCCTGGCACATCTGAAGAGTCAATTATTCGAATGACTTCCTCCAGTTCTCGAATTCGATCAGCTGGACCTGTCACAAACAATGCGTTTAAATTCGAATCAGATATTAATTTGAAAGGCATTCCTGTTAGTCCAACGGGGGATGAGCTACCAAGTGGAGAGATTGCTTCATCCACAGAAAGATCTGGAATTAATTGCTGAAGCGTTGCCGCAGCGTCGTCAGCAGAAGCAACGTTCAGGTAGTACACACGCCATTGCATTTGCGGTTGTATCTGAGACATGACAGTCTTCAGAAGCTGATCTAACTCCTGAAGAGATTCGGAGTCTTCAGAACTGATGACAATCCGATCTCCAATAATCGCAATCGAGGTCGGTTTTTTAGCATTAACTTTCGGTGGGACTGAAGAAGTATCTTCGCTTTTGGTCTCTTTTTCTTTGTCGAGTGGCTGAGTGAAGTTGACGTTAAACTGTAGCCCGGAAGTTGCAGGGTTTCGAGTGGTTTTCAGAGCGGGCGTGATCGGTTGTGGCTTCTCTTCTCCCTTGATCGCGGGCTTGTTATCTGGTTTTGGTGGATTGGTTGGCGACTCTTTTTGAAGTGATCCCGGGGGCATTCGATTATCGAAACCAGGAGCAACAATTTTAAGTGGGGTTTTGTGACCAGTATTCCAGATTTTTTCGATCAATTTAAGTAGCTGTTCTGGATCGCGACCTCCCAGTGGGATTTCTCGAATGGGGCCATCTTGCTGCTTCGCAAACGAAACAGTCCCGGGTGCTGGTTCTCCCATTTGTAATAACAGAGAGCGAATTTCTTCAACTTGTGTTGCTGTTCCTCGGACGATTAAAGAACGTCCATAAGGATCGGACTGTATTGCAGGTGCATTTTCTTTATCACTTTCAAATATCGTATTCAGTAGCATCGCCGTTGTTAATGCGTCGAGATGAACCAGCGGGATTGCTGCAACAGTGTTTGCATTCATTTTTCCGCCTAGCAGACGGATTAAATCAGCGACTTCTTCGTGACGGCTGGGCGAAGCCACAATGTGTAGAACAGCTGCTCTTGTATCAGGGTTAACAAGAATTCCAGGGACCATCGCAGTGAGTGTTTCCACAATTTTATTCAGATCCGCATTTTTAATTTCATAAACTCGTAATTCTGTCTTTTGACTATCACCATTTCCCAGTTCGCTATGATCGCTTGGCGGCAGGTCAATCGTTTCCAATGCCTGGCGAACAATTTCTAATTCCGCTGGTCGTGCTGTAATCAGTAACGAGTTAGAGCGATGGTCAACTGCGATACGAATTTTTGTCTCCGAATCAGTTGTCTTACTTGAACTGGAACTAGATGAGCCTCTACTGGGAGGGCCTCCACCACCTCGGCTTCGCATTACCATTTCCATAAATTGGCGCCGACGATCATCTGAAGACGATCCACTTGATCTGCCCGAACTGCTTGAACCACCTTGGTCACCTAAAGTTGCTGAGACACCCAGCAATGCTCGAACTGTAATTTCTGCTTCATCAGCCGGTAAGAAGCGAAGCTGAAATGCTTCAAAAACAATATCTTGCTCACCCGTTGGAAGTTTTGCATTGATTAAAGTCTCTTCGATCCGCTGAATGTTTTGCACTAACCCGGTGACAACGAGTTGGTTCGATTTTCCCAACGCAATCGCAGAGCCTTGGGGGCCAAGAAGGCTTTGGACATCTTCAACCATTGTCGATGCATCTAATGTGCCAACCGAAAAAACAACACGTACTAAATCATTGCGGCCTAGTTTACTTAAATCTTTAGGATTTACTGTCGGGACAAGATTCGGCGGAACTCCATTGGCAATATCATCCACGATCAAAAAACGATCTTGTTTGACAATGATGAATCCTCGTTGAATCAAATATCCATTGAGGACATCAAGGGCTTCGGTCGGAGTATGTGCCCGTCGATCAAAATAGTTGAATGTGCCTGGAGGCGAAACTTTCAAGTCGAGAGTCAACCCGGATGTAAGAGCAAAAGACGAAGCACATCGTCCCAAGGTGCTTTTTTGAAATTGAAAGTCATGCTTTGAACAGGTTTCTGAGTGGCTGTGATTTCACTTAAATCCTGCGTGCCGAAATCTAATGTTGCAGGGCCGGCTTCTTCAGTATCTGAACTTGCAGGCGCTGGTTGCAGTTCGGTAAGCAGAGACTCGACATCGGCAGGCAGGGCAGGGGAATCCTGTGGCGTCATGACCGCAGGCTTGCCCGGTTCTGTATTTACTACCTGGGGAGAAGACCTCGGTTTATTTTGTTCTGGACCTTTTCCATCGGTTGCTGCCAGGGGAGTCCCCAGTAACTCACGCCATTGTTTATTCTGTTCTTCAGATAATAGTGCAAAGACTTTCGCTTCTGATTCCTGTCGCTGTTTAATTTGTTCTTCTTCAGGAAGTCTGAAAAACTCCCGGCGATCCATTCGTCCTGCTTCCATGGTTTCTTGTATCTTAGTTTTTTGATCTTCCGATATTTTTAACTGTGTTATAATCTGATCACTCAGTAAGGTTCGTGTACCAGACAATTGAAGACCAACCTGATTCAGTCGAGTGAATTGCTCTTTAGAAAGTAATTCCTGAATCTTCTTTTCAATCTCTTGACTCTTTTGAGTTACATATTTAGAAATCTCGGCTCGAATCTTTTCTTTTTCCTCATCCGTTTGAGCTGCACGCATTCAACTAATAAACTCAAACATTTCTGGACTAGGATTCGCTGATTCGCTTACCGTCTTGAGTTTTTCGGTTTGCTCTGGGGTGAGTTTCAACTCTTCTGCAAGTTGCTCCATGCGAAGAGCACGCAACAAGTGAGATTGTGGTGAGCGGAATGTAAAGCCTGTCCGTCCACCTCCGCCAAATCTTTGCCCACGCTGAGCCTGTGCGGAGCCGCTGAGTAAACCGAGGCAAAACACAATCGCGATTACAACATAGAAATTGTTACGTTGATTGACTTGAGGAATTCGAAATTTCATACAAATAATCCCACTCTCGAAACAGTATACTTTAGTGTACCCATGAGTGTTTGTCGTGGCTTACTGCGCACAACCATCTTAAAAGATGAGCATGATTCACTAACGATCCAACACTGCTTTTAGCAAAAAGTATCGATATAATTTCCAAAACAGTGCTTGCATCTGTTCAGTGAGAAGTGATATCGAGAATAATCGTTATAATCAATTTCACCCCGATGGTAATAATTGACCAACAAAGCCCTGAATTTAGCCTGTTTTGTACTGTTTCAGCGTACTGTTTCGCCCAACGCATTGCCAGATGCAAGTTGAAAAGTTGTCCCATTCTTTTCTATGAGTTTCAGGATTGTGGCCAGATGATGAGTTAATCCTTGCAGGCTTCTTTGTCTCAATCATTTGTGTGGTGGAAGCAGGAGCTTTTGAATTCTTTGCGGCAACCGCGCGGTGAGCACCTTTGATATTGTTATGGCTATCCCACAGCTGCCCGCTGCCATGCCACGTTTGCACAAATCAGACTCCGCGTTCTTGCAAGACGCTTTCCCATTAGTAATTGACGATTCTGTGGCTCCTTGCCATACCTTTCTTGAATATGTTTCGGTTCTTTCTGAACATCAAATGCATCTGTGGCTTGAATTTGCATTCGATACGCAAGTTCAAATGATCGGATTCGTGCTTCCTGGGAGGCTTCACCCGGTCGGTCAGAAAGATGCCTGGAATTGATCGACTGCAACAGATCGAATTGATCCTTCTGTTCCCAATCTGTCAATCGAGTATTATGGACATGATCGATCAGCTTGGTCGGATCAACCTTCGAGGTATTGACATGAGTTCCTTGATAAGCACCAGGCAGAAATGCAGATCGCCAATTTGCTGCACCACCGACAGGATAACCGCCAGGACAAAGTGGGATGAAACCAGGGAAGTTCTGATTGTTCTCAAATGCCGAGTCATCTTGCATGGCAAGCGTTCAGGAAACAGAATGGCTTTCAATCAGAATGGCAGTCAAATCATCTTTGGCAGGTTTCCCTCCGCGGAAAGAGATGACGCAGTCTCGTAAATGAGACAATTTACTCTGGATAGAATTCTCGCGATTGCGATTAATGCTTTGGAGTAATCGCTTGATGCCAAACAAGTTTCCAGCTTGATCGAAAGATTCAATAACTCCATCAGTGTAAAGCAATAAACGATCTTGTGGGTCGAATAGAATCTCTTCTGATTCCCAGGAAAAATCGGGGGAAATCCCCAGAGGAAATCCCGGAATTTCAATCTCTTTTGTTTCATTTTCCCTGAGGATTAACAGAGGCGGATGCCCTGCATTAATGTACTCAAGGCTATTGCTTGATGGGGATAATTTCAGGAATGCAGCCGTTGCAAACATCCCTGTTTCGATCGCCTGTGAAAAATGACGATTTACGAAACAAACAATATCTTGCAGTGATGTCAATTGTTCAGCCGCAACCGCAATCAGACTTTTCAGCATCGCCGCAGCCAGTGCAGCAGGAATTCCATGCCCGGAAACATCCAGCATGCACACAACTGTTGAACCATCAGACAAAGTGATAATGTCGTAAAAATCTCCTGAGACCAATTCGGCTGGGTCATAAATCACTGCGATGTTCATTCCGGGGATTTCTGGCGAATTCGGAAGCAGGCATTGTTGTATCGAACTTGCTTTTTTCATCTGAGCTCTTCTTCTGCTTCGAGCTTCTGCCAGGGAATCACTCATGACATTCACCGCTTGCGTCAAATTTCGAAGTTCCCGATTTGTTGTGGCTTCAACATGAATCCCAAATTGATTGTTTCCAATCTGTTCGATCTGTTCGATTGTTCGATGAACAGGCTGGATAAATAAACGCACTAGAACAGTGTTTAGAATTATCGCTGCAGTAATTGCAATTAGCATCGCGTGCCAAAGTTGCGAAATAGCCTGCTGGGCTGCATAACCACGTAAGTCGTCGGCATCTTCAACGACGTAGACAGTCAGGTCGGCATCAATCACCTTTCCGACAACCATTTTTTCTTGCAAAGAAAGTTTTTTCTGGTGGAGATCCGAATCAGCCTGTTTCACTTTCTGTAGATACTCTTCGGGCAACTCCTGCAGAATATGAGAATGAAGAAGGCTGTTTTTAGTTTGAACTAGAATGACATGACCGGGTGCATTCATTTTGTGTGCATGCACACAGATATCATTGATGTAACTCTGGAGTCTTTTTTGGCTTACCTCTTGGTTGACCTCTTGGTTGACCTCTTGAGTTACCTCTTGGTTGACCAGTTCGATTCGCTGAACGGCATTGGCAATTAGATAGGCTTCGTGGTGCAATTCCTGGTGCCGAGTGTTAATCAGCCGGCGGACTTCGCGTCCGTAATCGATGCTCAAAAAAGTGACGAGCAGCAAAAAGCAAATCCCGTTGACCGAAAGTAATAACTGAGTTCCGATACTCAAATGGGAATACCACGGAAGATGTGTTTCAACCTGCTGTTTACCTCTGCTCACGATATTGCTTTCGTAGGATTCTTATTGCGTTGATTGGCAATCTGAATTCGCTTTTTTTGGATGTCAGTTCGCTAACTGGGACGCAACCGTCATCGGCTTGCCGTTAATCGATTATTGGATACGTACATCCACGTGCCTATCTCCTTTACGATTAAGTTAGATGCACAAAGTCTTTCGTTCTTCACTAAGGTATTAAAATGATACTAAAATATCAACGAGATGGGCGGCCCCCACCGCCCGGACTTCTCCAGATGATGGGAACCAGAAACATCTCATCATTAACTCTTCGAGACAGAAACACTCATTATGCGGCTTCTGCCTGAGTTTCAGTTTCAACATTTGTCGCGATTCCGGCAACGAGTCGAATTGTTCGCGAAGCAAATTTCGCGGCGGCTTCATCGTGGGTGACCATTACAATGGTGCGGCCATCCTGGTGAAATTCGCTCAGGTATTCCATTACCTGTTCTCTGGTTTCGGGATCGAGATTTCCGGTTGGTTCGTCTGCAAGAATGATCTGTGGATCGTTTGCAAGTGTTCGGGCTAATGCAACGCGTTGTTGTTGCCCCTGACTCAACTCGCTCGGTTTATGATCCATTCGATCAGCCAACCCAACCTGCTCAAGCATTGCCGATGCACGCTGCTGTTGCTGCTCGGTATCGCAACCAGAGAGTACCAGTGGAATCTGTACATTCTCTCGTGCAGTGAGCCAGGAAATAAGATTGAAAGATTGAAACACAAAGCCAATTTTCGTGCTGCGTACTTTCGTTCGCTCTTTGACGGAAAGATCGTAAAGTGAAATTCCATCGAGAACGACTTTACCGGAACTCGGCGCAAGCATTCCGCCCAGAATTGACAGCATCGTTGTTTTCCCACTACCGCTGGGACCAATAATCGCAACAAAATCGTTATCGGGAATTTCAAGATTTGTTTCGTCCAGAGCAGTTACTTCCTGCCCACGACGTTCATATTTTTTAATCACATTTTCCAGTGAATACATTGAAATGATTCCTTCATTTTATGGAGTGTTGTACAAAACCACTGCGGGCCGTACATAATTACGCATCGTTAAAGACCAGGCAGGGGTCGAGACCGGCTGCGTGCCTGGCTGGTAAGTAACTGGCGACAACTGAAACTAATGTTGCCACGCCGATTCCAATTAAACAGAGTTGAGGCATCGGTTGAACCGCGACGCCCAGCAACTGTGGACCGAGAATGTACGCCAGAACGGTACCCAACAGAAAACCGCCCAGTCCGCCGGTAAAACCGAGTATGGTTGCTTTGCCGAGGAAAAGATTTGTCACAAATGCGGGGCTGGCTCCCAGTGCCATCAAGGTGCCGATTTCTTTTCGACGTTCTGAAACATTCGAATACATCACACTGGCAATGCTGGCTGCTCCGACGAGTAACAGGATGGAAAAGAAAAGCCAGGAGAGTCTCGACATCAATCCATTGACCGCTACCTGAGTTTCAACAACTTGAGAAATTGTGATGACTCGCGTATCAGGCAGTTCTTTGGAAAGATCACCGACTAAATCCCCGGCTG
>JAESQE010000513.1 GCA_016765335.1 Planctomycetaceae bacterium | reverse complement strand
TTCTCCCCCTTACGAAGGGGGAGTTAGAGGGGGTTTTTGAACTATTTCTTATCATCAAACTGTCTTCAAGAAGCTCTGAAATTCAATTTTCAGAGGGACCCTTAATAACAGAACAGAACGTTAATAGTTGCCTCTGCTTTCTAATAATCGCAGCTACCACTCGCACTGCTGGACAAGCCAGACAGTGGCACCCCATTGGAATTGAATTACTACTCGGCTACGCAACAAAAAACTCCCTCCTCAGCTCTTGACAAACAACCAATGCGAAGTTGAATCAACCATTGACGAAGCGGTATTTGCATCCTAGGGTTAAGACTTGGTATCAATCAACAGCACGAAAAATAGGCACGCCATGAAGAATTTTACTTCAATGAACAATCATTGCATTATCAAGGCATTCGTATTCCTTCTGTTGTGTAGCGGGTGTGGAGACACGGATGAAACTGCTATGAACACAAAACCTGCTTCCGAGATGGAACCGATTATCGACTCGGAAAATAAGGCAATCGAAGCAATCAAGGCACTTGGGGGGGAAGTCTCACTTGATGAGTCGGGCAATGTCCAGTCTGTTGATTTTTCTCGCACCGGAATTACTGATGCAGGGCTGGTGCATCTTAAAGGAATGACCAACTTGGAATACTTGGACCTTGAAGGCACCAAGGTCAGTGACGCAGGTCTAGTGCACCTTAAAGGGCTGACCGGTCTGAGGAGATTGCACCTTGAAGACACCAAAGTCACAAAAGAGGGTGTGAAAGAATTGCAGACTGCATTACCCAAATGCAAGATTAATTAGAGCTAGGTTAACACCAGACGTCCCTGCCGGCTGACAATTACACTTACTCCAAACCGCGGTTGGCGCGGTTGTTGTCTTCGGCTTTTGCTTTTCGGATCGCTTCTCGCTGTTGATCGTTGTAAAAATCCGTGGTGAGTGGTTTACGTTTCTTTCCAGACAATTCTTCCAACAAGCCGAGTAACGCATCAACGATTTGTGGTTCAGCTTCGGTTTGCAACCCGGCCGTTCGTGCGGGCCACGTTGTGTAACCGCCTAGCAAGTGCTGTTCTGGTGGCGGAATGTAGCCGGCTGCTCCGTTGGCAAGTTCCATATTGAAGGTCGTTTCAAAAGGGCTTTGTGCTTTGAGCTTCAAACCAGTGATCCCATAAACTTCATTAGGTAACGCCGTGATCGCCAAGTTCCCGATACGAACAACCTGTAAAGTGATCTCTTCATGAGGATGCTCAACAAACCAGGCAACCTGTTCTGCATAAACTTCCGGTAGAGATCTGGGGCGACGCTCGCCACGTTCTTTGTTGAGCTTGCTGGCCCATTCAATTCGAGATTCGCTCGGTGCCCGACGTTTCAAAACAAGCGACGTTTCGGCCATGGCCAACTGGGAATGACTCTTTTCATATTTGATGTTCTGATAGGCATTCAAAGCAATTTCAGCCAGCTCGGCTGTGTATTGATCGATGCTGTAGTCTGCTTTTTTCGGTTTCGAGTAATCCATCCAATGCAAATCGCCAGAAGTCCCCTGCGACATGGCAGCGACAAATGGTGCTTTTCCAGAATCAGTACCTGCAATCTTTTTTTCCATCAGGCCGCTGAATTTGCCGTAATAGTCAGCGGAAAATCCGCCTCCGGTTCCAAAGTAATGCATCGAGTAATTTGCAATCAGTGCAATCGGGCGTCTCCCATCAGCGGATTGAATACTAAGCAGCGACAACCCGGAATCCACAGGACCAGCTTCGCCAATGTAATCGGGATTCTGATACCCGGGGTGCATCATCGCTCGAACGGTTTTATCTCCAAACGGATCGCCTGCGTATTTTTCCGGGTGCTTCAACCAGCGTCTGCAATGGGTATGATTTGGTGCATCAACAACGGTGACGCCAACTCGTGCCGGTTCAAAATTCGCAAACGCAAGCTCAATCCCTTTGGCAATTCGAGGGGGCAGGAACCTTTCGTAATCTGGATCGCTGCTCGTTCCCAGACAAAGATCCATCACACTGGGTGCAGTATGAGTATGAGTCGAAGCAATCAAGATTCGATTGATCGCAATACCGGTCCGCTGACTGGCAATCACTTTGGCTCGATAACAAATCTCTCTAGGAATCATGCAGGAATCAACAATCGCAATCGCAACGGTTGAATCTCCAGACTTCATGACAAAACAGCGAGCATGCAGCCGATCAAGCACTTTTGCCTGGGTTCGCTGAAGAAATCCTCCATTCTGAATCGCAGGCAATTTTTCAGGAGAGATATCAATCGAATGAGCTCCCGCGAGAAATTCGCACTGCCCGGGAGTCGGCTGCATCCAAAGAAAGAAAAACAACGGCAGGAAAACAGAAGCAGTAATTCGCAAGTTTTTCATAAGTAGGCAATCTCCTGAGCATGCATTTGGTATAGGTAGGCACTGATCTAACCTTACCAAGCAGCACCACTTTTTCAAAGCAATCGACACATCAAGGATCTATTAATCAAAACGCAATAGACGCACAAACCCAGATTGCTATAATCTTGCCCCATCTGACAATGGAATTTAAATCGTTAAAGACAGGGATAACCAGCTTGAAAATTAATAGTCCAATTTTGATCAAGCTGGGCGCGTTTGCGATTTTCTCAACAATGTGGATGCTATTTCGCACATTAAGGCTGTCATTCCAAGAGGATCAAGCCGGAACGAATCCTTATTCCAAGGAAACAACCGACTGTTTTTTTTACAGCGTCTGGCACGATGCCTTAATCATTCCCACCTTTGCCGGCAAACACCGCCGCGCAGCTGCATTAACCAGTCAGCACACAGATGGATCAATCATTGCTCAGATTTTGCGACTCGTGGGCATGTCCACCGTGCGAGGCTCTACGAACCGCATTAGCCCCAGCGCGATCCGCCAACTTCTCAAAACTGTCGAAAACAAACACCTGGTCATCACTCCTGACGGACCACGTGGACCTCGCCGGGAAATGAGTATCGGCATCATTTACCTGGCCTCACGCACCGGGCGAGCCATCATCCCCACAGCTTACGCCTGCACCAGATGCTGGCGTGTCAAAGGCAGCTGGACCGATCAACTAATCCCCAAACCATTTTCCAAAGTCTTTCTACTGACAGGAAAACCGGTCGAGGTTCCTCAAGGAATCAAAATGGATCAGCTCGAAGAATACCGCAGCATCGTCCAACAAGAAATGGACCGCCTCAACACCACCGCAGAAAACCTGGCCAGCGGAAAAAAGGCTGACTAACAGCTTCAGCCCCATCTCTAAAAACCTGCGATTGATGCCATCCATACCAGCCCGAATCGCCAG
>JAESQE010000512.1 GCA_016765335.1 Planctomycetaceae bacterium | reverse complement strand
TGCTCACGTAACTCATTGAGTCGTTCTTGCTGTTCAGGCAAACCCGCCCGAGACAGATAACCATCAAACACCGCAGCATGCCTGGTCGAATCGCCGAAAATACCCAAACCGTGCTGAATCAATTGTACCGCAACAAGTCGTGATTCGGGGTCTTCGTGGCGACGTAATGCCCCCAAGCCAATTTCGTGCCAGGCGTAAGAGTGCCCGGTGTAACCTCGATCAATAAATGATCGAGCCAGTTGCATTGCAGCAGGCCAGCCCGATTTTCGAGCCAACTCACCCACGTTCTGGAAGCCTTCATTCGACATGCGGGCAGCCACCTGCGTAGCCAGATAACTGACCACGCGATCTTCGTGACCTAACCCGGCTGCAATCTCCGCTGCAAATGCATCCAAAGTCTCTTCGGAACTCATCAGCAGAATTTCTAATCCGTTTCGAACAACCGCAGGGCTGTTTTGATGCAGAAAAGGTTTCAAGGTATTTGGACTGATAATGCCATTCGCGGATCTGCCGTAGGACCAGACTGCTCTTGCTCGAAGTTCTCGACTTTCTTCCAGCAACATCGAATTCATGAAGTCGATATCTGGCCCCTGAAACTTTTCGGTGAGAATTTCGATGGCTCGTATCCGTTGCTCGGTACTACGATCCTGATCCAAAGCCGCCTTGAGAAACGCTTCTTCCCCAAGTTGATCAGCTTTCGGTTCCCACACAGCTCGTGACCAGGCACTAAGCGGCTGAAGAGCATTCAATACTTCATCAAGGTCCGATTTTGATTGTTGATCGATTCCAGAAGAGTCACTGTTTTGAGATTCCGTATAAGAAATGCGAAAAATGCTGCCTTGTGTTCCCCGACCACCAACCGAAACGTAAAGTGAACCGTCAGCACCGACAACAGCATCGGTGGGGGCAAATCCATAATTTCCACGAGCCGTTGCAAAGTTCTTTGACAGAGCAATCCAAGACGCTCCTTGCCTTTTCTTTTTGACTGCAACAACACGACCGTAAGTCCAATCCAGAACAAACAGGGTTCCTTGAAACTCTTTGGGGAACTGGCTGTGCCGATAACAGACAACACCGGTTGGCGAGCCTCGTCCAAGTTCTGCAAGCACCGGGCTCATCTCTTCAAAGTAGTTCGGCTTTTTCCAACTTCGCGTAACCCAGCCCTGATTCATCCCGGGCACGGTATGAAAAACGCGTGTCGGTCGATACCAGGGAAGCGAAATGTCACGTTCGCCATCGCTGTCGAAGGTAAACAGATCGCCGACAGAATCAAAATCAAAATCGTAAGTGTTTCGAAAACCATCCGAATGAATTTCTGTTTGAGAGAAATCGGGAGAAAGACGAAACAGCACTCCGGCTTCGGGCAAAGGAATGGGCGAATTCCCCGAAATTTCTCCTGATAATTCTGTTTCTGCCATGTTGCCCGCGATAAGATACCACCAGCCATCTGGCCCTTTGCGAATGGCGTGTGTGTGATGCTCGCCACCCGCTTTGAATTTGCGTATCAACTTCGGTGGGCCATCAGCAATTCCATCCTGATCGGCATCCTGATAAGCGAGCAAGCCTTCATCGCCAATGCAATACAGTGTGTCGCCATCAACAAACAAGCCTTGCGCACCGGTACGCGGACTGGCTGCAAACTCTCGAACGACATCAGCTTGACCATCCTGATCGGTATCGATCAAAGTGCGGATATACCCCGGCCCCGAGGCAACGATATTCCCACGCGAATCGGTTGTCAGACATTGGATATCCGGGCACATCTGATGATCGCAAAACAACGATGCCTGAAATCCAGGAGGTAGCTCCAGGGGCACAGATTGAACCGGCTGCTTGTTTTGTGCAAACAGTGACTGCGAGCTGGCAACTAAAACTAGAATCCAACTGAAATAAAATTTTATCATTCGGGGCATCTTCTCCGTCAACGAATTAATCAAAGCTGCTTCGAAAATGTAGGGGGGCGTGCTTGCATCCACCTTCGAGTGCCTGTTGAGTCTCTCAAGTCAAAACGCTAGGTGAACCTGTCGGTCGTCAGTTCTGTGAGCAAGGATAATCAATTGCCGACAGAACCGCCCAGTCTACCGCCTCAGACAAGTTAACAGAAATACCAGGAACAGTCGTCTACGGTTTACTTCTTGGCTTCAACCAATCGCATCGAAATATCGGTGATGACAGATTGTTTTGTCGATTGGCCAACTGCGGTGATTTCCATGTTCATGGTTTGCTTCAGGCCGCTGGCTAAGATGACGCCTTGGGTGGCGTCGAACATGTAGATGCCATGGCCTTCAGATTCAGTCATCTTAATTTGGAAAGGGATATTAGCATTCGGTTCGATACTGATTTTTGTGACAGCATCAATTCGATGTAATCCCTTTTCTGTTCGTCCCGTATATTTGAAAACGATCACTGATTTCATCGTACCGTAAGGTAAATCGGTGGTCAAATCCCGTTGCCATGTGTCTCCTGGAGCCAAAGGTTTGTCCGGAAATATGACACTTCCCTGAGACATCATCTTTTTGACACCCTCAGCTGAATTCACTCCACCGAGATTGCTGCCCGGTCCAGAAAACCGTTTGACGAGATCTTCCGGGATCGAAACGTTGCTTGCTTCCCCCTGTGGAGAAATCGTCATCGTAATGTCCTGGTTAACAAGCATCGCCATCGATTTTACAATCATCGCAAACGCACCGGTGACCTCTTTGTTCTCAGCAGAGTCGTATTCCAGTTCCTGTCCGCCTTCAGGGTGCGATGCTTTGAGGCGAATACGATCAATCTTTTTATTCACCTGGGCAGATCCATCAGGCAAAACCTTTTCAATGACCGTTGAAAGGTTCATGTGCTGAGTGATTGTGTTGGTGTTTTCTTCGCCAGCAACATCAGTTGTGGTGACCAGTGATTGCTTCAGTTCATAATGCAATTGCTGACCGGGCTGAAATTTATATTTGAGCGTTATTTGAGCCTAGGCAACTGCCCCAAAAAAATGACATACAGTCAGCACAAAGCAGGCTGTTGCCAAGGGTTGATTTTGTAATTTGAATCGCATCGTATGCATCCCTTCCAATCGGTGTCTTTTTTCGTAGGATTGAATGATACGCCATAATCAGAAACCAACGCAATATCAACGAAAAATCAACGAAAAACGCCCTGTACCGAAAAGGCGGCACAGGGCGTTGGGAGGGGGGTATAAATTCCGTTACATTCTTGCGAACATAAACCTAGCGAACATAAACATCGTTAAATTCTGGATGTGCGTGAACGGTCATTATTCCACGTCCTCTGGCGTCTCTCACTTTCAGAGTCATGTGGCGACCTGTTCGTCGCATCGCCGTGTCGTAATCTCGTTGGCTATGGATATGCTTGCCGTTGATTTCGGTAATTACATCTCCTCGTTCCAACCCGATTTTCCAGGCTTCGGTTCCTCGAATCACTTCCGTCACCATCATTCCCCGGTGGGAAGCACGACCGTAAAACCCTAATATGGGTGTGTCATCTTGTTCGAAAGGGCAATCATGATCAAATGAAGAAGTCAGTCTGTTTCGATCTTCAGCGTTCACGTTTGATGCAGCCATTGTTACGGTTGCCATCATTGCGAATGCGAACATTTTCATTGCAGTTGAAATTTTCATTGTCTCTTTTCCCATCATAAGTAAAAGTCCGTTGTGTGTTGTTGAGTCCCTCTTGGCCTCTACAACACACAGCGGAAAGCAATTGGGGTAAGGGACAGCGTTTTTGGTAAAATATTCCAATTATTCATGTAAGAATTACAAACAACAGAGGAAATCGCCTATGAAACAGCGGTTATTGGAATCGCAGTTGAGTTTTAAATACAATCAAGATTAAGCTTCCGTCACAGACACCTCTTATGATTTCACACAAGGGAACCTCTCTTAATTGGTTCTCCCCCTTGCGAAGGGGGAGTTA
>JAESQE010000511.1 GCA_016765335.1 Planctomycetaceae bacterium | reverse complement strand
TCTCAGCCTTCATTTTATATGATACATCCAACATTTTACGCGACTATCCAAATGAAGAATATATTTCCGCTGCACTCACACTATACCTTGATGTTTTTCTGTTATTTCAACATGTCTTGGCCATGTTTGGCATGCTGCTTAGCCACACGCCTCTTGGTCCGATATTTATGCTGACCGAATTCAAAATTAACCTATCGATGATTGCTGCATTTCTGACAATTATCGGTTACTCCCTGAACGATACGATTGTTGTATTCGACCGTATTCGTGAAGTACGAGGCAAGAATCCTGACATCAATGCAGACATGGTGAATACCAGTTTGAACCAGACACTTTCGCGAACCTTGTTGACTTCTGTAACCACATTGCTGGTTGTGACCATTCTGTACTTCATTGGTGGTGAAGGCTTGCATGGCTTTGCCTTCTGCCTGGTCATTGGTGTGATGGTCGGAACATACAGTTCGATCTTTGTTGCCAGCCCTGTTCTTTTGAAGTTGGCCGAACGGAAAGTTTAATTGAAGTGTAGAGCTTCCTGAGGGCTATTTGGTTTTAAAAAGTAGTTAAAAAGCCCCCCCTCTAACTCCCCCTTGGTAAGGGGGAGAACCAATTGATTGACGTTTCCTAAAGTCACATCTGTTTTCATGGAGGAAAATAATGTCATCTGCTTCTAGTGATTGGCGAACGCTGTTCGAGAGTTGGCCCGAAGTGATTCCGCGACATGGTTTGGTTGTGACCATGCAGGGAGAGACCATTCCGTTTGTCGGGTATCTGGTTTCGGGCGGCATCGTGCTACTCGATAGAGACAAACCGGACAGCTATGGTGCCCGCAAAGTGATGCTGGCTTACGAAGCAATCGCGTCCGTGAAAATTACCACCCCAATGGAGTTGGCTCGCTTCCAGGTGATGGGCTTTCAAGCTCCGATGTAACACACGATTCAGCGTACGTTTTCCATCCGCAGAGAAAAACAGAGGGATCGTTCCCCGTAGGATGGTGTGCTTGCACCCATCTTCGTGTGCCACAGAGAAAACCGTAGGCTGGGTTAGTTTTTACGTAACCCAGCAATGCGGTTTCCATGCGGAATACTTCTTGGTCAATTCCTCGGGTTGCTGCGCAACACAGACGACCCTGAACGGGATCGTCTGTGCTACCCGGTGTTTCCTTTTCGGGCCATCACTGGTCCGACTCGCCACCGGGATCAATCATTTATACAACAGGCTTAGGGCATGCTTCTCATTTCTGAGGAGAGGCCGCCGGCTGCGGGGATGTAGCCATCGGTGACATAGTCCATGACCATGCGGTCTGCGTTGAATCGCCAGCCGAGTGTTTGCACCGAGCGTTTCATTCTCGCGATCCATTGCATGGGAAGATCATCGTTGTCTCGTTCATAGAATAGCGAAATGATTTCATTTTCCAGCACATCCATCAGGCTGATTGCGTCACGTTCGTCCTGGATGTCTGAATTGGCGTGGATATTTCCGTCGCCGATTGCAAAACCGTTGGAGCCATCATAAGCCTCGGCCCACCATCCATCGAGTACGGAAAAGTTCAAGCCGCCATTAAGGACAACTTTTTGCCCGCTGGTTCCGGACGCTTCCAAAGGACGCCTGGGATTGTTGAGCCAGACATCAACCCCTTGCACCAAATATCTGGTGAAGTTGATGTCGTAATCTTCCAGGAAGACAACTTTCCCTTTGAACTGTTCGGTATGAGAAAGGTTGATGATTCGCTTCAGGATTGCTTTGCCGTTTTCGTCAGCCGGATGAGATTTCCCGCAGAAGATAAACTGGACCGGACGCTTGGCGTCGCTGGCAAGCCGAGCGAGGCGTTCTACATCGTGAAAGATTAAGTCTGCTCTTTTGTACGGAGCAAAGCGTCTGGCAAACCCGATGGTCAGGGCTTGTGGGTCCATCAGATCAGCGATTTCTTCGAGATCATCTGAAGATGCATTGTGTCTTTTAGCTTGCATCGCCAGGCGAGTTCGTGTGTAGTTTATTAATCTCGCTTTGAGGGCTTGATGTGTTTCCCACAATTCACCGGGAGTCACCTTTTCGAAGCCAGCCCAAACGCTTGGGTCTCCAGTCTGGAGGTGCCATTCCGATGGCAAAACACGGTCGTAGAGGACTCGCACTTGGTTTGCCAGCCAGGAATTGACATGGACGCCGTTGGTAATATGACCGATTGGGATTTCTTCTTCACTTCTCCACGGCCACAAACAGGCCCACATTTTTCGTGAAACAACGCCATGCAAATTAGAGACTGCATTGGCGCGGCGAGAAGTTTTAAAAGCCAGTACGGTCATGCAAAAAGTTTCGTGATCGTTCTGGGGATCAACACGTCCCAGTCCCATTAAGCCTTGAAGATTCAATCCGAGGGCATCTGCCATTGGTCCCAGATGCTCGTCAATCATGCCAGCATCGAATCGGTCGTGACCAGCTGGAACCGGTGTGTGCGTTGTGAAAACATTGGAAGCTGCGGTTTCTCGCAACGCATCGTCGAAACTCATTCCATCAATTGCCATCCGATTATGAATGACTTCCAGTGGAGCAAAAGCGGAATGCCCTTCGTTCATGTGGATCACACGAGGATTGATGCCCAGTGCTTTGAGGGCACGAACTCCGCCAATTCCGAGCAGCATTTCCTGACGGATTCGTGTGCGTTGATCTCCGCCGTAAAGCCTTGCGGTTAACTGCCGGGCTTCTTCGCTGTTTTCTGGAATGTTGGCATCCAGCAGAAAGAGCTGAATACGTCCCACGCGGATACGAATAATTCTGGCGTAGATTTTTTCGTGTCTGGTTTCGATGGAGATCAGGACATCTTTTCCCTGACTGTCTAAAACCGGAGTGATGGGCATTGTCTCGGGATCGACTTCGTTGTAGACCTCTTGTTGCCAGCCATTTTCATCGATAATTTGAGAGAAGTAACCTTCGTGGTAGAACAAGCCGACTCCAACAAGTGGCACACCCAGGTCTGAAGCGCTTTTCAAGTGGTCGCCTGCGAGAACTCCCAAGCCTCCGGAATAGACTCGAAGTGATTCGTGTATCCCAAACTCGGCTGAAAAATAAGCAACCGGTCGGAAGTTCAGCAGTCCCGCATGAGTATCGCCCCAAGTGGTCTGTGAGTTAAGATATTCGAGAAAACGACGATAGGCCCAATTGATTTTAGAATGCAGTACCTCTTCGCGGGCACGCTGTTCGAGCTTCTCGGGGGTATATTCTTTGAGCAGTTGGACAGGATTTTGGCTCAATTCTAAAAAACGAATGGGGTCGATGCGACGAAAAATGTCATCGAGTTCCGGCTGCCAGCTCCACCAGAGGTTGTTTGCAATTTCTGTCAATTTGTCGTGGATTGTCATCGATTGGGGCATGGTCACTCCATCCTTACATAATATTTGTATAAACTAAGCACTGTTTCAAAAGCTGAAGATTGATTAGAGATCTCGGTATTGATCCAAGTGGAGTATAGTCGTTTTCCGGCTGATACTGAAAGTTCTGTTCGCGATAACCCTGAAAAACAAGACACGTTTATATATATGGATACGTTCCGTTCTCAACAGCCCAGCCCGCAGTCTCAACAGTGGTTGCTCGTACTGCTGCTTGCTCTTGGTCTGACAATGTGTTTCTGGCTGGACCTTTGGCTGGGAGGCGGATTGATAGGCGGAGACATCTACACGTATTTCATGCCTCAGAAATCGTTTTACGCAGACAGCTTGAAGCAAGGATTGATTCCGCTTTGGAATCCGTTGGTTGGTCATGGGTATCCGGTGGTCGCAGAAAGCCAGACGGGGCTGTTTTATCCTCCCACGATGATTCTGTATTGGCTGCTGGATGTGAATACGGCATACAACGTGAATCATTTATTCCACTATATTTTAGTTTTTATTGCGACGGTGGCAGTTGCGAGAGAGTTAGGACTGAGCCTGACCGCGGGGCTGTTTGCATCGTTGGTTTTTGTCTATAGCTGGTTTCCGCCAAGGTGCTGCCTGGAATGGGCGATCATTACCGGAGCGTATCTACCGATTTGCCTGTGGATGTTATTGCGATATCAAAAAACCGGAAAAGTGCTGTGGCTGTGGGGCCTTTCGGGATGTTTAACATTGCAACTTCTGGCTGGTCATTTCAATCTAGCCTTCATTACGCAACTTACCTTGTTCACTTGGGTGGTTGCCTGTTTTGCAACTGATTTCTTCGTGAGTAAAACAGTTGAGACCTCAGCTGTTTCGATGTTTACCAAAAAGGCCTTCTGGCCAGGAGCTGCAATTGCTTGTGGCATTCTGATGGCCAGTGTGCAGCTCGTACCAACCTGGGTGATGAAGCAGAACAGTCAACGGGAAACGACCTCTTCCACTGAGTTCGACCCAGAATACGGACATCTTCCCCCAGAGTACATTTCACAAATAGTTCTGCCCTGGTACTGGTATACGAATCCTGTTGATCTGGATTCGCGTCTTGGGCAAATGTCTTTTTTGTCGAGCAAATCAGGAACCAATGCAGTCGAAGCTCATCTCTATTTTGGGATACTTCCATTAATTCTGGCTGTTTCGGGCGTCTATTTTATCCGTAAAGAAAAAGTTCAGCTTGCTGGTATTGATCGGCGTTCCCTGTTTATTCTTGCTGGTTTGGGGCTGTTTGGATTAATTTATGCAACAGGGCTGCTCGTCCCGGTGATGCAACACATTCCCGGGTTTGGATTTTTTCGCGGTCCCGGTCGTTATGGTATTCTCACCACGTTAGCTGTTGCATGTTGGGCAGGTTACGGACTGGATCAATTCTTAGGAAAGTTCTCGCCTGGGTTAAAAAGAAGTATCGTCCCAGTACTCTTCATTTTGACCGTGCTTGATTATGGCTGGGTGAGTCAGCGGATTACCTATGCATTTATGGTCGCTGAAACACCCATTCCATTACGTGAGAAAAGTCCTGTACGAGCAATGTTAGCGAATCAGTTTCCGCCTGCTCGCGTGTTTGCACCGGGGCCAAATCTTCTGACAACGACCGGAGTTGCCTCGACTCCGGTTTACCTGGGACTTGGTCCTGCGGAGTATTTTGAACCTGAATTGATCTATCCTTCGCGGGCAGAGTCAGCAGGAAATCAACAAGCAGAGCCTGACCAATTGCATCTTCAGGATGATCAACTCCGATGGTTACAAAATGCAGGAGTAACACATATTCTTAGCTTTGCACCGCCTGCATTAAATGATCGGCTGGTGAAACTAGTCTGGCAGGGGTACGACCCGTTTCTTAACGCTGCCTGGGGAAGAAAGGAGCCGCTTTACCTTTCAAAAATAGAAGGGAGTCGCGGACGCGCAAGTTGGGAAAACTCTGGTGACAGCGATTCGAATCAGGAAAATATTCGCTGGCTGAAATATGCTCCCGATTCGATGACTTTAGAAGTGACCGCGGCAACAAATAATGCCTCGCAGGAAAACTCAACTCTCATCCTTACCGATTTGTACGATAAGGACTGGGTTGCCTTTCTGGACGACCAACCAATTGCCAGTGATCGGTACGCTGGCATGTTCCGTAGCGTTTCGGTACCTGCAGGAAAACATGTTCTGCGCTGGGAGTATTACCCGAAAAGTGTCAGCCTGGGGAAGTGGATTTCAATTGTATTCTTTACAATCTGGCTGATATCCGGACTGGCATTTTACAGCGTTGTGTATCGTCGTAACCAACTACAGAGGCAGAAGTTAAGTGAATCCAAGGGTTGAGGGGTATCGCTAGTTGTTTCTGATTGTGCATGAATTCAGGTTGAGTGACTTCGGTTTGGGGGAAACCCGTCTAGGCGCTCTTTGGCTTTCAAGATAGAACGCCTTTCTCTGAAGTTTCATTCGATCTATCTGGCTTATTGCTGGGTATCAGAATCCTTCACTTATTCAATCAGCTGAATGCCCACATTGCCGAGGTTTAGTTACTCGGATCAGCTGCCTGAGACAGTGATGGTTAAATTGGAGATCGCTGAATGCAGCATCGCCTCGCCCTGATATTACCAATTTATTTGCTTATATTAACAGCCTCGCTGTTTTTCGCGTTCAGCCTGCGCTTCGAATTCAACTTGGGGACGCACGGTTTATTTTGGTTTTATAATTCGTTGGCATTTGTGCTGGGCGTCAAGCTGATCGTTTTTGCAATCACGCGAGAATGGAAGCGAACCTATCGTCACGCGACAACAACAGACTTAATAGTGACCGGCGCTGCATGCAGCATCAGCGCCTTTGTTTTGCTTTGTGCTTGGTCTCTGTTTCGGAATCAACAATTTGTGCCACCGCGTTCTATCATTCTGATTGATGCAATTCTTAGTATGATATTCTTTTCGACTTTCCGGATTGGCAGTCAAACAATCTGGAAGAAGTGGAACACGAAACACACAAGACAACCGAGCGAATCAGCACTCATTTTTGGGACTGATGAAACAGCCATTAATATTTGGAAAATGT
>JAESQE010000510.1 GCA_016765335.1 Planctomycetaceae bacterium | reverse complement strand
TTTTTTACTCGGTGTTCTCTGCGTCTCTGTGGTAAAAAAACTACCTGTTTTCTCATGTTCCCTCTTGGCATTTTGAATTCGAGTAAGACAGCTGACATTTAATAGTAACTGAATCACCGACTTCACGAAGGAGACTTATGAGGCTCAAAAAATGTCACTTGTTCCTGGCGAACGTTCTTTGCACGCAGTTCAGCTTCGTGTTGTAAATGCTCTTGAGCACGAAACGGAATCCCGGAGGTATCAACAGGCACGTAGACTCCCTGGGCATTCAAGCGTTTTGCCTTCACGTTGTCTTGAAAGTAAACTTGCAGAATTTTAATCAATCGTAATTGACACTGTTTATCATCAATAGGCACAAGCAATTCGATTCTACGTTCGAGATTCCGAGGCATCCAGTCTGCACTGGAAATCAAAACGCGATCATCTCCACCATGATGGAAGTGCATGACGCGGGCATGCTCCAGATAACGGTCAATAATACTGATGACTTCAATGTTCTCACTCAAACCTGGAACATCAGGCCTCAAGCAACAAATGCCTCGAATGTTGAGCTGAACGGTAACGCCAGCTGCCGAGGCTCGGTAGAAAGCTTCGATGATATCCGGATCGACCAGGGAATTGACCTTCGTACGAATAAATGCTTTTTCGCCACGCGAAGCTTGATCAATTTCCACTCCAATCATTTCCAGCAACCTGGGCTTCAATCCCAACGGAGCGGCTTCAATTTTATGAAAGTCCTGAGGCTGAGACCCCCCCGTGACCGCATTAAAAAATGAAACCGCATCGTCGCCAAGATCATGATCTGCGGTCAAATAGCTAATATCACTGTAAAGACCAGCTGTCTTTTCGTTGTAATTACCCGTCCCAAAATGCACATATCGCTTGATTCCCTGTGGCTCCTGACGAACAATCACACACACTTTTGAATGAGTCTTTAACCGACGCACTCCATAAATCACATTCACTCCTTCACGCTCCAACCGCTTCGCCCATTCGATGTTTCGCATTTCATCAAAGCGAGCTTTCAACTCCACAATCACGGTCACATACTTACCACTTTGAGCAGCCCGCATCAAAGCTGCGACAATGGGACTTTTCGAACTTGTTCGATACAACGTTTGCTTAATCGAAAGGACATCCGGATCGTCGGCTGCCTCATCAATAAATCGAACAACCGGATCAAAACTTTCGTAGGGGTGCAGCAATAAAATATTTTTCTCTGGAACTTGCTCGAACATTGTTTCATTCGAATTTACATCCGAACTTATATGCGAATTCCAAGGTTCCTCCACAAGTTCCTCAAAGCCTTTCAACCCAGACAAGGGCATCATTCCAGAAAGGTCCAAAGGCCCATCAACCTGATACACATCCGCAGGGGAAACTTGATAGGCTTGTGTCAAAAAAGCTTGCAGCGTAGCTGATGTTTGCGAATCCAATTCAAGCCGCACGCAGTGACTCTCCTTACGATCCTGGAGTAGTTGCTCCATCTCTTCCATAAAACTTGTGGCAACATCTTCGCTCACAATCATGTCAGCATTTCGGGTAATACGAAACGAGATCGCCTCGACAACCGACTCCTCTGGAAAAAATCGCTGCACATTCATCGCAACAACATCTTCCAAAAGCATAAAATCGTATCCCTTTTCCGAAGGCAATGTCAGAAACCGAGGCAATTGTTTCCCTAACGGAATCAGCACATAGCGAAATGGTTCTTCGGCTCCTTCTTTTGTTTGCAATCTGACTGCAACACAAAGCTCAGGTTCAGGAAACATCGGCACAGACTCTTCTGGCCATAAAGCAATCGGAGAAAGCACAGAGGTGATTTCTTCTTCAAAACGCCCCTTGATGAAACGAGATTGTGATTGCGTCAAATCATCAGGCTTCACCCGGCAAATCCCCTGAGCATACAATCCCGGCTCCAAGTCTTCATTGTAGCAACGATACTGGTCAGTCAGCATGCGACGAACACGCTCGCGAATTTTATTGAGTTGATCCTCCGGAGTCATCCCCGCAAAATCAGTAGCCTGCACATTTTTACGTGTCAGCAGCTGCAAGCCACCCACGCGAACCATGAAAAATTCATCCAGGTTTGATGCTGAAATCGCCAGGAATTTTACACGTTCCAGCAACGGCTGTTCCGCAGACAACGCAACATCAAGAACCCGTTGATTAAACTGAAGCCAACTCAGTTCCCGATTAATAAAACGCCTAGTCTTCTCAGACATTACAAATCTCGATTTCAAGTGATTGTTTTAGTCAATAGGATAATGCCTGACACAAAACGGTGAGGCATTAAGGGAACCTCTAATCATTGGTTCTCCCCCTTACGAAGGGGGAGCTAGAGGGGGTTTTTAACCTATTTTTCATCAAACTGTCTACAAGAAGCTCTGGAATTCAATTAATAGAGGTTCCCTGAAGACAATTCAATTCCAGTTCCTGCCTGCTCCACCTGCTCCACGCAAAAGAATCCGCATCCCAAAGGTATCCTGAAACAGCCCTCCAATTTGCTGAATCATCATTTTCTCCATCGAAAGATCTGCTTGATCCGGAATCGTTATCAAAAGTTGCTGGCTATCAACAGAACACTCAAAATCGTGTATCCGCTGACTTCGAGAACTATCCATCGCGACTGCAATTCTCAATATAGCAGCTAACTTAATGACTGCTATACGATCTTTCCTGCGAAGATTGGCAAAACTATTGTGCGTCGATTTCGGCGATGCTCTACGATGGTACCTGGCAACCAGCGAGATAATTGTCAACTGCCTGCGACTCAAACCAAACAACTCTGAATTCTGAATCAAATACATAGAATGTTTGTGATACGCACTTGTTCCAACATACAATCCAATCTCGTGAAGCAACGAAGAAAGCACTAACAGAAGTTCGTACTGCCTGCCCAAACCATGAAGTTCCTCTAACTGATTAAACAGCATTTTTGACAACCGAACTACGTGATGTGCATGAGCTTCATCAAACTCAAACTTTCTACCAACATCAACCGCGGAACGAACAATCTGATTGACTAAATCCTCCGACCAAACATCCTGGTCAATCAATTCACGCAACAAACCATCGCGTAAACTCACCGGAAGCACGTACAAATGGTCAACATTTAATGCATGAGCCAACTCCATATTAGCGACCAACGCAGGCCCTAATGTTTCTGCATCGAGCAGGGAAATCTTAAATTCTCTGACAACTTCATCCACATTTTTATTGAGAATCTGATCGGTGAACTTTTCCAGATCTGACAATTGCAAGCGAACCGCCTTCTCGGTACTCAAGACCCCTTGAGTCTTGGCAATGAAGAAACGCATTTCACCCCCAAGAGCCAGCAGTTTAACGGGCAACTCCCCAATTGAAAGCCGTGTTTCAGCTAATGCATTTTGTGCATGATTGCGTAACAACTGCGGCCAACGTGTCTCAGAGGTATGATACCTTTTAAGTAACGCACGCAAACGAAGAGATCCTAACCGCACGGCATTGGATGATTCTATCTCGCCATGATGCATCAATAAATATTCAGTATTGCCTCCACCAACCTCTGCAATTACCCAGCGATCCTGCCCCAACCCATCAATCTTTTCACGACTCGACTGAATACTCTGATACATCACACGGTGCACCTCCGCAACATCCAGCACGTCAACTTCCCAGCCTGTTGCAATGTAGATCCGATCAATGAAACTCAGCGTATTTTCTGCTTCGCGAACTGCACTGGTCGCAACCACTCGAATATTCTCTACATCTTCCAAACGATATTCTCGTAGTTTTTCCTGATAGCCACGCAAAACATCCACGCACATTTCGATGGTCTTTCTTGAAATCCGACCAGTCGAATAAGTATCGTTCCCAATCGCTACCGATTGCCTCAAGCTTTCAAGAGTTCGTAATTCTCCCTGTGATGTTCCCTCTGCAATAGCCATACGAATCGCAGTGGTACCAATTTCAATCACAGCAATTTGACGGACCTTCTCCAATGAACCATCAGGCACGGATTCAATTTTGAGGGAATCTGTCGACATGATATCTCTCTTTACTTAGCTTTCTGTTCAAGAACATGACGAGCCCACGCAGCGGCTCCTTGCACGCTGGCATCGTCTCCCAGCTTGGCAACGACAACGTCACTCACTTTGCGATACTCTGGAAGCAACCATTCCTGCATCCCCTCGTGTATTTTTTGTAACATGAATTCAGGCATCGCCTCTGCAAGACCACCACCCAACACGATCCGCTCAGGAGCCAGCATGTGCACAAAACCTGCAACACTTCTGCCCAACTGGATAATTGCCCGACTGATAATCTCAGTAACAATCGGTTCTTCCTGCTTTATTGCATCTGCCAACAGACCGCTTCGAATATTCGAAAGGTCTGTCCCTGCCTGTTCTACAATCAAAGGAGCTTCCCCCCGGTAAGCTGCCTGAGCCACAAGCGAAGCAATAGAAAGCCTACTCGAAACAGACTCTAGCGACCCCGGCAAACCAGCTGAAGCAATCGGACCATTCGGGATCGTTGGAATATGACCGATCTCCATACAGGAAATATTAGCCCCCTGGAATATCTCTCCGTTATAAACAAAACCACCACCGATGCCAGTTCCCGGAAATACTCCCAGTAAACTCTTTGCACCTTTTCCGGCCCCAAAGCGATATTCTCCAAAAACACCCGCATCAACATCATTTGTCAAAACAACCGGCTTGTCAAATTCCTTGGATAACTCCGCAGAGATCGGAACATTCTTCCAGCCCAAATTCGGCGCCTGAAGCAGAATCCCTTTGCCAGGGTCCACAGGTCCAGGACATCCAATTCCAATTGCCTGAAGATCATCCACACTACGGTCCGCATCGTTAATCGCATCATGGATACATTTGACAACGCGATCCAAGCCGGCCTTTTCACCCTGGAAACCCTTTGTTTTCTTACGTGATCTCCCCAGGCATTCGTATTGCTCATCATACACTGCTGCCAACATTTTGGTGCCACCCAGATCAAAGCCGATCCAGTATCTTTTTCCCACGAGTCTCTCCCTGCGTAGTAATTCCACCCATTTTCGCCAACATTTACAAACCGTTGGAAAACGGATTTCAGTATATAGGAACCTCTATTAATTCAAAAAAACATTGCGGGCGGAGGGTAGACATTCTTGCCTGACTTAAATTAAGGCCTGCTCAATTAATTCTTGCGTGAAGCTCTCACTCGTGGCCCTGTCGTGAAAAGGACTTAGGAAACAGTCAACACGCAAACAAATACGCGAATACGTATAAAACACCACAGACCTCTATTCTCGGTCTTCAACCTGAGAAATGCGAATCAACATAGGTATTATTTTGAAATATTTTCCGTTTGGATAACTCAAACAAGACACGCACACTTGGTATTCTACGGGGATTCAGAAACTTCCGCGGTATGACTAAAGTGCAGGGGATAAAAAGACAGACAAATATAGATAGGAAAAGTCCTATTGACCAATATGAGAGCTTAGATACAATTACGCTAAATGGATAAGAAGCGAAGAGCGACATCTTGTTCATTTGTTTACTGTTTTGGCTTCACTTCTGTGTTTGCAACTTACGGCATCTCGCACAGCAAAATGAAACCAAGGTCACATATCGATGGAATGAGTGGACCGCTTCATCTCGCAATTGTTTGGAACAAAACGAGTTGGGGTAATTCCTGGTAAAGAATCTTCCTCAGTAAATTCTAGTCGATTGCCTGCTTTGATTGATGGCAAAACGACCAGATGGTCTGTTTGAGCGAGGGAGCTCTTTGTCACAACCAAGAACTAAGGATGGAACGACATGAAAACCGTTTTTACGACTGGCGAAGCAGCCAAAATCTGTAAAGTAAGCCAACAAACAATCATACGCTGTTTCGATTCCGGTCAGCTCAAAGGATTTCGAGTACCGGGTTCCAGATTCAGGCGTATTCCCCGAGACATTCTTTTCAGGTTCATGAAAGAAAACGGGATCCCGACCGACGCTTTAGAAAGTGGCAAACGTAAAGCCCTGATTGTTGATGATGATGTCGAACTGGTCGAACTGATCCGTGACGTCATGCTAGCTGATGGCCGGTTTGACATTCGCGTCGCCAATAACGGCTTCGATGCTGGGATGATGGTTAAAGAGTATCATCCAGACATTATCATTCTCGATGTGATGCTGCCTGATATCAACGGAAAAGAAGTTTGCCAAAGAGTCCGTAACGATAAATCAATGGATGACGTTCGAATCATCTGCATCAGCGGAATGGTTGAACGCGAAAAAATTGATGAACTCAAAGAAGCTGGTGCCAATGAGTTCATGCAGAAACCATTTGAAACCGACCAACTAATGGCTCGTATCTGTAAACTGCTGGATGTCGAACCCGTTACCGTGTAATACATAGAAAAGATGAATGAAACAG
>JAESQE010000509.1 GCA_016765335.1 Planctomycetaceae bacterium | reverse complement strand
TCGCCAACCGAAGCTGCGCAGCTGGCGTGGAAGGCAAAATTGGATGAACGGAGTCGCTGGTGGAGTTTGCAACCTCCTAAGAAAGTGTCACCTCCTTCGATTGATAATGTGCGTTGGTCAAAAGAACCTGTAGACCGTTTTGTGTATTCGAAGTTGAAAGAGGCTGGTTTATCTCCTGCCCCCTCTGCCAATGCAGAAACGTTACTTCGACGGCTTTCGTTTGTTCTTACCGGATTACCACCCTCGCCACAGCAAGTCGAATCATTTCGCGAGGCTTTTGCGATTGATCCAGATGTTGCAATGGCCAGGCAGGTTGATGAGCTTCTCAATTCTCCGCACTTTGGGGAACGCTTTGCAAGACATTGGATGGATGTCGTGCGTTATACAGATACTTACGGCTATGAATGGGACAACCCGGCTAAAGGTTCTTTCGAGTACCGTGATTATCTGATTCGAGCTTTCAACGACGACATTGGTTTCGACCAATTGATACGCGAGCAAATTGCAGGGGATCTACTTTCCACGCCACGCATCAACAAACAGGCTGGCGTAAATGAAAGTATGATTGGCCCGATGTTTTATCACTTGGGCGAACATCGTCACGGAAGTAGCTTGGCATTCAACGGAGTTCATCAAGAGATGGTGAATAACAAGATTGATGCATTTTCAAAAGCGTTTCTGGGCATGACAGTTGCTTGTGCTCGCTGCCACGATCATAAAATCGATGCCATTTCTCAAGCCGATTACTATGCATTAGCCAGTGTGTTTATGACGCCGCGATGGACAGCTCGACCAATCGATGCCCCAGGAAAAAATGAAGCATTGATTTCACAACTTAAGCAACTTCGTGGTCAGATTCAAAAACAGATTGGGCAAACGTGGAAATCAAACAGCGGACCCCTTGCAACTGGAGTCTCTTTTCAAAAATGGGCCAACGAAAATCGAGCCTCTTTGAAAGACGCAAAGATCGAGGAGATTGCCTGGCCTTTGGGACAACTGCTGAATGATTTGGTTGAATCGGAGTCGGCTCAACCCAATCGCGATATTTCCGAAACTTGGCGACGACTTATTACCGAATGGAAAACCACGCGTGAGTCTCGCAGGAAATCAAATGCTGAAAAGTTTACTGTGCTGAGTGATTTTTCCAATCCAGGATTTCCCAATGGCTGGAGTGTGGATGGCGAAGGGATGGCACACGGTTATGTGGATGACGGTGCGCCGCTTATCAGTCTTCAAGGTGAAAAGCTGATCGATCAATTGCTTCCTCGTGGCTACCATACGCATGCGATTTCATCAAAACTAAGTGGAGCTGTTCGATTACCTGCCCAAAGGAAAATTCCTCAAAACATTGTCAGTCTTCAGCTTCAAGGTGGCGATTGGGCCGGGCATGTGGTCACTCCGCAAAATGCGTTTCAAAACGAAGGACCAATATTTTACGATTCGAACACAGTATTGAAATGGGCTTCATTAGTCGATCTGGGATTGAAGAATGGTGTGACCCGAGTCTTTTGTGAAGTGGTGACTTCGTCTTTGAACCCAAACTTCCCACCTCGAACCGGAGTTGCTCGTGCAGGGAATGTGGTCTTACCTAATAATGATACCGGTTTGGATAAACGAAGTTGGTTCAGCCTGACCGGAATTGTCACGCATCAGGCAGCCGGAACGCCCGAAGATGAGTTGAACCATTTTGTATCGTTATTTATATTTAAAGGCGAGTTGCCCGAATCGATGCAACAAGCGGAAGCCTGGCAGCGTGTTGTGAATTGGTTTACGGAGGCGATTGGTCGCTGGTCGGTCAATCAGGCGACATCTGAAGATATCAAGCTGATCAACTGGTTGCTCAAAAATAAGTTGCTAGCCAATCAGGGAAAAGATATTCCCGAGGCCGAAAGACTTGTTCATCAATATCGTGAAATCGAAGCGAAACTTGAATTTTCCCGCAGTGCAATGAGCATGGATGAACGTCAGGTTGTCCCGTTAGACTATCGGTTGAATGTACGAGGAAATGTTGATGATGATGGGGCTGCGATCCCCCGTGATTTCCTGGAGGTCTTTGCAGGAAAGCACCGAGTTGATCAAAGTAAGGGCAGCGGTCGGCTTGAACTGGCAGAATATCTCAGCAGTTCCAATAATCCACAAACAGCACGCGTGTATGTGAACCGTGTCTGGCAATCTGTTTTCGGGACCGGGATTGTGGCGACCCCCAGTGATTTTGGGAAACTGGGAGACCGTCCATCGCATCCCGAACTGCTCGATTGGCTGGCCATTCGGTTTATGGAGCAGGGCTGGTCAACAAAAAAACTGATTCGTCGCTTGGTGCTCAGTCAGGCATTTCGCCAATCGAGTGCCATCACACCAAAAGCTGCTGATGGCGATCCTGACAATCGCTTGCTTCACCATTATGCAACTCGGCGTTTAGAAGCCGAAGCGGTTCGAGACAACTTGCTTGCGGTTTCGGGAAGATTAGATCGGCAGCTTTATGGGCGGCCCATTGATCCGCCGCGTTTAGTTGAGGATGATAAGAAACGGTTGTTTTCCGGTCCATTAGATAGCAATGGCAGGCGTTCGATTTACATGAAAATGTCGATCATGGATCCGCCTAAATTTCTGGTCTGTTTTAATTTGCCTGATTTGAAAATTCCTACAGGGCGGCGAGATGTGACCAATAATCCGAGTCATGCTCTGGCGTTGCTCAATCATCCGTTGGTCGTTCAATTAAGTGAGCAATGGGCAGAAAAACTGATGGTCGATGGTCGTGAGAATCCGGAAGAACGCGTCACTGACATGTTTATACAGGCGTTTGGGCGTAATCCGACTGACGCCGAATTAATACGTTGGGCAGAAGCAGTTACCAGTTTTTCTCAGTCCAGCGAATTGATGACCGACAAAAATGCCTGGGCAGAATTGGCGCATACTTTCTTTAATACCAAAGAGTTTATTTATTACAGGTAATTCGATGAAAAAAATATCCACGTTTTCACGATGTACTGGAAGAATTGCTGGCGATTTCTCGCGGCGAAGTCTCTTGCAAAACTCCTCCGCCGGGTTTGGCTGGCTCGCTTTAAGCGGTTTGATTGCTGGTGATGCCTCTTCAAGCGAATTCCAAGCCCCTCGAACTCATTTTCCTGCTCGTGCAAAGAACATCATCTTTTGCTTTATGGATGGAGGACCAAGTCATGTAGATACTTTTGATCCGAAGCCAATGTTAAAAAAGCATGAAGGCACAGCAATTGGCAAAGGTGCCGTTTCAAAACGATCGCAATCTTCTGCATCCCGTGTTTGGCTGGGGAGTCCCTGGAACTTTCAACAACGTGGAGATTCTGGATTGTGGGTCAGCGATTTGTTTCCACACATTTCTCAAATAGCCGATGAAATTTGTGTCGTGCGATCCATGGTTGGTGAATTGCCTTTGCATGGTCAACAAAATCTATTGCTACACACCGGGCGTATTTTGGGCCAAGCTCCAAGTCTTGGTGCTTGGGTTTCTTATGGCTTGGGGACTGAAAACAAGAACCTGCCTGGTTACGTGGTGCTCAATAATGATTGGGTGCCCAATGGTGGCTTGGAGAATTTTGGTAGTTCGTATTTGCCTGCCAGCCATCAAGCCACGATGCTGCGTGCGAAAGGCGTTTCGGTTGATAATATTTCCCCTTCAGATTCGGCTGAATTACAACAAAGAAAGCTGGCATTACTTGAAATTCAAGATCGAGAATTTGCAGCTCAAAGTGCAGATTCGAATGCTATCGAAGGGGCAATCGTAAATTACGAAACGGCTTTCCGTATGCAAAGCACGATTCCTCAGATTGCAGATATCAGCGGAGAAACAAAACAGCTACAACAACTCTATGGCGTCGATTCTCAAGATTCACATCAGCAGTATTATGCGACACAGGCAATCCGAGCACGGCGATTAATCGAAGCAGGTGTTCGGTTTGTTGAGATCACTTGCCCGAGCTTTGATGGGAACAATTCTCCCTGGGATCAACATTCTGAAATTAAACCAATCATGAGAAGAACGCACGGATTACCGAGCAATCAGTTGCAGCGTTAATTATTGACCTGAAACAACGAGGGCTACTGGATGAGACGATTGTCGTCTGGGCAGGAGAGATGGGCCGTACGCCTCACACGCCAGCTGTGACACCAACTTGCGGTCGCGATCATCATGTCAATGGTTATTCAATATTCATGGCTGGCGGCGGATTCAAAGGAGGAATGGCTTACGGAAACACCGATGAATTCGGGAATTCGGTGGTTGAAAATAAAGCAGATATCCACGACATCCACGCAACAATATTACATCAACTTGGTATCGATCATGAAATTCTCACCTATCGGCACGGCGGTCGAGATAACAGCCTGACCGATGTGCACGGGAACGTGATTAAAGAAATTCTTGTTTGATAAACGGAATGCATCGGAAGTCAAATTATACCTAACTCGCATCTGGCGAGAGCAGAAAGACTCAGACTTGTTCTAATTTTTCCAGGAATTCAGAGATCAGCTTCAACAGTTCTTCGGGTTCCTCTTCAAACAGGTAATGTCCTGCCTGATCGAAGATTTTGGTCTGTGCGTTGGGGAAATGTTTGAGGAAAATATCTAAGAACTGTGTCGTGAAACACCAGTCTCGTTTGCCCCAGGGGAAAAGGACTGGAAGATGCTCTAGCCGCGAAAGATTATTTTCGACCTCTGTCAACGTCGCATAACTTTCATGATGAATGCTCAGCGGAATATCTTTCACAAAGCGATCCGTTGCGATGCGGTTTTTCCAGCTATCGTAAGGGGCCAGATAACCACGAGCAACATCCTTGGGCATCGGCTTGGATTTATCCACTGCCATACTGATCGCTGCCCGGGCAAATAGATTCAGTCCTCGAATTCCCAATGTTCCCAGAAGTGGTATTCGACACAACGAAATTCGAAACGGGATTTGCTTTGAGCAAAATGCCCCGGTGTTCATCAACACAATGCGTTTGAATCGTTCGGGCATGCGTCCTGCAACTCCCGTACCGATGGCTCCTCCCCAATCATGAGCAATCAAATTGATTTCTTTCAGATCCAGAGTTTCTACCAGTTGTTGCAGGTTCGCGATGTGCTGATCGAGTTGGTACGGATAGTGCTGAGGCTTATCGGACAGGCCGCAACCGATGTGATCCACTGCAATGCAACGATACTTTTTACTGAGTGGTTTGATCAAATTTCGCCACGCAAAACTCCATGTCGGATTCCCGTGCACAAACAGAAGCACTTCCTGGCTATTCGGATCTCCCTCGCCGTTGTACTCATCGACATAATGATACTTGACGCCCTCGATTTCCAAGTAATGCGAGGCGAATGGGTAGAGCTGCTCGATGCCGTTTCGTTTCAGGAAATCAGCATTGATATTTTCAGAAGTTGCGGGAGAGTGATCGTTCATCTCACGGGCTTTCATGGACGGCTGTTTTTAGTGATTGAGCTAATTGATGTAGAACTTCAGGAGTATGATCTGCATTAATCGAAATGCGGAGTCGTGACGTGTTTTCAGGAACGGTTGGCGGGCGAATGGCTCCAACCAGAAACCCTTCGTCTTCCAGTTTTGATGCAAGATTAATTGTCGCTTCCGGATCCTTCAACACTACGGGAACAATCGGGCAATCGACTGCTCCCAAAACTGCTAAGTTGTTATTGAGAAGTTCTTCCCGGAACGATTTTACTTTGTCTCTGAGTTTGGCTGGACGCTGCGAATCCTGCATAAGTAAACGGATCGCTTCTGCTGCCGCTGCACAGGCTGGAATCGAAAGAGCAGTCGAGAACATCGCAGTGCGAGCGTTGTTCCAAAGCAACTCAATCACTTCAGTTGATCCGACAACAAATCCTCCTTGAGAGCCTAACGCTTTACTAAGGGTTCCGATACGCAGAGGAATGTGCCTATTGATGATGTCACGAGAAATTCCGGACTCCTCCAATTCTGCAATACAACCACGTCCACCATCGCCATAAACACCGGTCGCATGTGCTTCGTCGCAGAGAATGTATGCGTTGTATTTCTGAGCAAGTTCGACAAGGTCTGCAAGCGGAGCCAATGTGCCATCCATTCCAAAAACCGTTTCGGTGATGATCCAACGAGTCCCTTGCTGCGGTGCCTTGTTCAATTCCCGCTCTAAAATCTCCAGGCGGTCATGTCTGAAAACTCTCATTTTCGCCTGCGAGAGCCTGCAACCATCAATCAAACTCGCGTGATTTAATCGATTGCAAAACAGGGTATCCTCGGGATTCACTAAACTTGCAATGACCCCTTGGCAGGCTGCATATCCAGAAGAAAAAAGTAAGGCCGCCGGCGTCTGTTCCAATTCACATAACCGCTGGCTGAGCAACTGATGAGCTGGAGTCCAACCAGAAATCAGCATGCTGGCTCGGGCACCCACGCCAAGTTCATTCACGGATCGAACCGTCGCTGCAATGACATCGGGATGCTGAGAGTACCCCAGATAATCGTTACTTGAAAAGTCGTGCAGCTCCCGACCGTCGATTAAACATCGACCGTTTCCTGTGGGCG